>JADHXR010000063.1 GCA_016782865.1 Phycisphaerae bacterium | reverse complement strand
AGAACAAACAGAACGCTATTATGGGGGCGAAGAGTGGCAGGAGCAAAGCGGCGGCCATGAACTCGGGATGTACCATGCACTCATCGAAGCACGTATTCCGTTTGAGATGGCGAACGACCGATTGCATGACGCCGAACATCTAAGACAATTCAAGTTGTTGATTCTTCCAAATATTGCCGCTCTCTCCGAGGCGCAGTGCGAACGGATCAGACTATATGTTAAAAGTGGCGGAAGCATAGTTGCTACTTTTGAAACGTCACTGTACGACCAAGAGGGCAAAAGAAGGCAGAATTTCGGCCTTGCCGATCTTTTTGGCGTGTCATATGACGACCGAGTCGAGGGACCAATGAAGAACTCGTATCTGAGGTTGAGTAGCGATTCGAAAACAGGGCGTTTCCATCCTATCTTGGAGGGACTGGAAGATGCATACCGCATCGTCAATGGAATATGGCGTCTGGAGGTAAAACCTCACTTGGACTTTCCTTCTCCTGTGACACTGATCCCAACCTATCCTGACCTGCCCATGGAGCATGTTTATCCCAGAAAACCAGAGACTGACATCCGAGAAGTATATTTGCGAGAGTTGGGCAAGAGCCGGATTGCTGAAAATCACAGTCTCTACGGGCATGACCGGATATGAGAGATAGTTTCTGCCATGTTTCTCCGATATCAGTGTATGGCATAACAGACCTCATCTCTCTGCGTTAGACTGCTGACCCCTTCGAGTGTCCCCAAATATGGGGACTCGACAGGCATTACCCTGCCCACGCCTCTACTATGAGTCAGTCCGACCACCGAAACGCCATACTCCCTTGTCGCCTCTTCGGCTTCTCGGAAGCTTCCAGTTGGAACGTTTCGGTTCTCCCAAGTTCCAATATAAACAGTTCGTGTGCCCGCCACGGACTCAGACCCCGGCACGTCAGAAACACACTCACCTATAGCGTGTGTTCCGATATTGGCTTCCAAGACATGAAACCCTTGGCCCAATGCAAAAAGGAGAATTTCGGGGCTCAATACCTTCACTTGCGTTGTGGCTGACAAACTGCCCTTACCATGGCTTCGCATGATTCGTTACCTCCTCATACGCATGGGTCAGTGCCGTGCCGGGGGTTAGCCGTTACACGGGCTGGATTGTCCAGCTTGTTTATATTAGCTTTGCTTGGCGCACTCATGTATTTCTCCGTTGCAATATTCGCCTTCTGCAAATGGACGGCAGTAGGAGATTTATAATCGACCCTCGGTGGTTGTCAACCCTAACTTTGCCAGATTCTTGTCGCCGGGGCCGGCAATTCTTTTTGGACAAGGCCTTGCGAAATCGATAGGCTTGGGCTATATTTGTAGGCGATTCAAGACAATGACATAGAAGGATACGAACATTTTTTATGAAAGGAGCAGGCATGGAACTCGATAGAAAATTGAAAATGGGGATGATCGGCGGCGGACCGGGGGCATTCATCGGTGACGTGCATCGCAAGGCGTCGCGTCTGGACGGCGGCATAGATCTCGTAGCCGGGGCGTTCGATATCGACCCGCGTAAATCCAAGCAACAGGGGCGGGAACTTCTCCTCGACCCCAAGCGCGTGTACGGCACCTACGAGCAAATGATCGAGAAAGAGCTTAAGCTGCCCGAGGGCGAGAGGATCGATTTTGTTACGATCACCACGCCGAATAACTGGCATTTCCCCATCGCCAGAGACTTCCTCAACGCCGGTTTCCACATTATGTGCGAAAAGCCGATGACGATCAGCGCCAAAGAGGCGAAAGAACTGGTGAGACTCGTCACGCAAAACCGCAGGGTCTTCGGACTGATGCACAACTACACGGGCTATCCGATGGTCAAGCTGGCCCGCGACATGGTGCGTGCGGGAGACCTGGGCAAGATTCGCAAAATCGTCGTGCAGTATCCCCAGGGCTGGCTGGCCACCGCACTGGAGAAGACCGGCCAGATGCAGGCCGCCTGGCGGACCGACCCCAAGCAGAGCGGCGGCGCCGGATCCATGGGTGACATCGGCACACACGCCGAGAACCTCTCGGAGTACATCACCGGATTGAAGATCAAGGAAGTCTGCGCCGATCTGACGATTTTTGTCAAAGGCAGAAGGCTCGACGACGACGGCAACATCCTGTTGCGTTTCAACAACGGCGCCCGCGGCGTTCTGCACGCGAGCCAGGTTTCCATCGGCGAAGAAAACAACCTGGCCATCTGGATCTACGGCGAGGACAAAGCCCTGGAATGGCATCAGGAGCATCCGAACTATCTGTATGTCAAGACACCGGACGGTCCGGTCCAGGTATGGCGCCGCGGCAACGAATACGTGGGAGCCAAGAGCGCTGCGGCAGCCCGCGCCACACGTCTGCCGTCCGGGCATCCCGAGGCCTTCTTCGAAGCCTTCGCCAACAATTACCGGAACTTTGCCGACACCATCCGGGCAAAACTGACCAGAACCAAACCCGATCCTCTGGCACTGGACTTCCCCGACGTCAAAGACGGCCTTCGCGGCATGCTCTTTATCGAGACCGTTCTGGCAAGTGCAAAGAGCAAACAGAAATGGACCGAGTTCAAGAAGTAGCGCCGAGAACGTGAGAGAAGGAGTATTTAGAATGCAAGATGTTCAGGACAACAAAATCACTCGGCGCGGCTTGATGGCGTCCGCCGCCGCTGCGGTTGCGATCTCGTCGGTGGCCCCGAAGGCCAAAGCTGCCAGTCCGGCCGGCAAGTTCAAGCTCAAGTACGCGCCCAGTTTCGGAACTTTCAGAGAGCACGCAGGCAAGGACCCGATCGACAACATCAAGTTCATGTCGGACCAGGGATTCAGGGCAATCTTCGACAACGGTTTGATGGGAAAGCCTCCGGAGTTGGTCGACAAGATCGTCAAGGAGCTGGACCGCCAGAACATGGATTTGGGGCCGTTCGTGCTCACGGGTATCGGCGGAAAGTTGTTCGTCACAAAGGACGAGGAGAACCGCCAGAAGATCATCAAAACGGCCACAGACGGGGTGGAGTTCGCCAAGAGGGCCAATGCCAAATGGGCCTTGCTCGTCCCCGGAGCATTCGACAACGGTTTGGAGTGGGACTATCAAACGGCCAACGTGATCGACAACCTCAGATATTGCGCCGAGATATGCGAGGAGTCGGGACTGGTGATCGTTCTCGAACCATTGAACGCCTGGACCAATCACCCGGGTCTGTTCCTGACCAAGATTCCGCAGGCCTGCATGATCTGCCGGGCCGTGAACAGTCCTTCGGTCAAGATTGTCAACGACATATATCACCAGCAGATCACCGAAGGCAACCTCATCCCCAACATCGATATGGCATGGGATGAGATTGCCGCTTTTCATCTGGGTGACAACCCGGGTCGAAAAGAGCCGACGACCGGCGAGATCAATTACAAGAACATCTTCAAGCATATTCACAAGAAGGGCTACAACGGCGTGCTCTGTATGGAGCACGGCAGAAGTAAGCGCGGCAAAGAAGGCGAGCAAGCCGTAATCGACGCCTACCGCGCCTGTGACGATTTCTAAGACAGCCCAACAAAAGCGCAACTGATCAAAGCACTCAAGTCTTGAAGACCGAGGAGTAGAAGACAAGTCGCGCCACTACTGGCGCGGCTTTTTTTTGTTTGCCCATGTGGGCGAATTCTTCGTCTCTCAGCCACTGTACGAACAACCACCAAGCCTTCAATGGCATGCCACAAGATATTTCTGCACGTTTTCACTGGACGGAACACTCACCATCTGTTACACTGAGCATTGAAGTTAGGCAGGATGAGTAGGCAAACATCCTGTGAGTCGAGAGTTGGGAGCAGGAGGATATTGAAATGGCACACGTGTCAAATCTAGTGATCCAGAGGAAAATGTCTGTACTCATACTGATACTTCCTTTCGTTTTGAGGCCTCTGGAAGCCCAATCTCAGTATGGCAGGCCCGTAGCAGACGCTGGACCGTCTCGATATGTGGCACAGGACCCGCTAGTTCTTGATGGAACCGGTTCCTACGACCCGGATAATTTTGGTGCTCTGAACTACGGTTGGAGACAAAAATCAGGGCCCGTAGTTGTGATCATTGATGCGGAAACTGCCATGCCAACAATCAGTGGTTTTGCGCAGACAAATGAGATTCAAGAATGCGAACTTGAACTAACTGTAAATGATGGCGAACTGACGAGTCTGTCTGCCGCTGTGAAAATTAAGATTGTTCCAGAATTTGGTGAGAGTTTGCTGGAACTAAGGAATGATTCATTTGATCCCAATAAACCCACAATGATATATTTTGGTGGAGGTGATTGTGTAAACGGTTTGGTCCAATACAGTGCTTGTCCCCTCACAAATCTCGGTTGGTTGGAGAAAGCTAACATCCTGAGTTTTCCAAAAGGATACGGTCCTGATCCAGGCAGTTCAGGTTTCTATTATCGTTGTGGTGATATGATCCTTGTCTACCTATCTGCAGTCGCCCCAAATTACACGCAACCGATTCAGGCCTGTGGGTGGAGTACCGGTGGGCAGCCGGCCATAGATGTTGGTCGGTACTTGAATCTGACCTACCAAGACAGGCGATATGCGATAAACCGTGTCACGTTATTTGACGCAACACCATACTGCCGAGACTACTCAGAAAGAATTTCACAGTTCCTTGGTAGCTCTGTCGATGGAGAGCAGTGTTGGATCGATAACTACGTAAGCTCATCAGCTTGGAGTAGCTATACAAAGTATCCGTATTTTTACAACAACGTGTTGAACATCTGGTTTGAGAAGGGAATGGGTGGTTCTGCATATGGGTCGGCTGAGTGGTGGAGAAAACATCGGCACGCTCAGGAGTGGTACAACAATTCTCTCTCTGAAGACAATTTGAAGGACTTCAATTCTGGCGTTGTTGCTGGAGCTTCATGGTCTGTTGTTGGTCCAGGCAAAAACCTTCAGCTTGCATCGACACCGCATAGCCAAACCTATAAGTTCCAGTGGTATGGATGGAATCCCAGTGGTTATATAGATTTTTATGATGAGACACGGCATGCAGGCAGACTGCCAGAACCAGTTACACTTATTGGTCCGCCAGATGGATCTTTCGTGGATGCAAATGGAGCGTTGTTTTCGTGTGAGGAGAGCGAAAACGCCACAAGTTATGAGTTGTTGTTTGGCTCGGATCCGCACTCTCTCGGCGACTACGTCATTATCTCCCATACCCCTCTGCCTCCAAGAGATGTCATAACTGCCTTTCCCTTCCGGAGAACATGGTGGACAATCAAGGTGTGGGATCAATTTGGCTCATCTATCTATGCCGATCCACTTTGCATTGATGCTGACAATGTCGTCCCTACCGTCTGCGAAGTCGAAAATGTGAGTACCGGGAATGGATACAATCTGATTCAGTACGCGATAGATGAAGCGGTGTCAGGGGATGAGATAGTGGTGAAGGCAGGTGTCTATACCGAAAACATCGATTTCAAGGGCAAGAATTTGAGCGTGAGATCAGTTGACCCCAATGACTCAGGGGTGGTAGCAAGTACCATTCTCGCTGGGAGCGGCTACACTAACATGGTGACTTTTGCCAACGGGGAAGATTCAAGTTGTGTGCTTGCCGGCTTTACGATTACTGATGCAAGAAACGGCATTCATTGCTCGGGTGCGTCGCCCACAATTGTCAGTTGCAGAATTACTGCCAATGTTAGCAACGGCATGGAATTGCATATGGGCAGCAATCCAGTGATTTCCAACTGCGTCATTGCCGATAATGGTCATTCCGGAGTAGCCATGTTGTTATTCCAAGAGGGACGTACCGTCCTGACCAACTCTCCATCCGTGGTCAACTGCACTGTCGTCAACAACTCGGAGATTGGCGTATCTGGAGGGGCAGCGAGAGTCCTCAACTCGATCATTTCTGGCAACCGGGTTCAGATATTGGGGTCATCCGGTACGGTGGAATACAGCAATGTTCAGGCTGGTTATCCTGGGGCAGGCAACATCGATGCTGATCCACTTTTCGCAGATCCGGAAAACGGCGAATATCATCTGAAATCACAGGCCGGCAGATATGATGCGACAACTCAGACATGGATTGTCGATAGTGTCATCAGCCCATGCATCGATGCAGGAGATCCAACCAGCCCCATTGGGCTTGAAACTTCGCCTAATGCTGGCAGAATCAATATGGGTGCCTATGGCGGGACGGCCGAGGCAAGTAAAAGCCCGTGAGCTGCTCGCGGCGGACAAACACCTGAGCCTCAGCGTCTTTAGTGTCACTTACCGAAATGCAATTCGATGATGTCCTTGTCGTTCAGAACGTGGTTTCTCTGTGTGTTCTGGCCGTCATGGACTCCGGCGCCCCAGATTCTTGCGAACTTCAGCTTCTCAGCCAACTGCCGGTGAACGACGTGAGCCAGATCCATCACGGTCGAGCCGGCCGGCAGCGAAAATGGGTCGGTCATATCGGCTGGCTTTCCGGGCGGCTTCGCGTAGACGCGTATTATATCCAGCAGCCTGAAAAAGGTTCCAGTGAGTTCTTCGAGCCCTTCGCCCGTCTCGGCGGAAATCTCGACAAACTCGAACGGATGCTCCACCAGCTCCTTGAGACTATCGAGAGCGCCGGGGCCGGCGATGTCGGATTTGGTGCATATGCAGAATGCCTTCTTGCCCAGCGAGTTGCCCTGGCTGTCGTGAGCCGGCGTCTTGCTGTCGATCAACAGGCTGCGTGATTCGAGAAAGTCCATGCAGATGCCGATCTGATCGAGCACATCGCCGGAAAGGTCGATGACTATCGCTATTATGTCGCAGTTGCGGTATGTCCCCACCTGGCCCGGCGCGCTATAATCAGCCGTGATCGGCGGCATATCGACCAGTTCAATCTTGACGTCCTCGAACGTCGCCATCCCCGGCGCGGGCGCTGCCGTTGCAAAAGGAAAGTCCGCCACGTTGACCTTGGCATTGGTCAGCGCTGCGACGATGGAACTCTTGCCGCAGTTGGGCGTTCCCAGCAAAACAATCTGCCCCGATCCGCTACGAGGCACGTGGAATATATCCACGTGCGTGCCGCAGCCCTTTTTCTGCGCATCGGTATCTTTGAGCTTGCCCAGCTTCTTGCGCAGGTCCGCCTTGATATGGTCGGTCCCCTTGTGCTTGGGAAGAACCGCCAGCATCTGCTGGAGCGCAAGGATCTTCTCATCCGTCGAAGTGGCGCTCTTATACCACTTCTCGGCCTTCAGATATTGCGGTGTCAGATTAGCTGGCATAGCTGTTCCGAAGTAACCACAGATTACGCGGATTTCACGGATTGGAGTTCATCATTCTCTTGATTTCCAGAGAAGTGCATCCGAAGTTGAGCAGTAATCCCAAATTCAGTCCGCTGGATTTCAGGTAGTTCAATACCTGAGCCCGTTCTATGTCAGAAATCCCCTTTATTGCCTTCAGTTCCTAAATCCGTGAAATCCGCGGTTCCAGACTATTGAGCGACTTTCTCTGCAACCAGGTCTCCGACTTCACTTGTCGAGTATCCCATCCGCCCGGCCTGGAGCGATTTCAGCTTGTTGCCGGTCACGAACTTGACCGAATCTTCTATCTTGGTGCCAGCCTCGTCTTCGCCTAATGTTTCGAGCATCATTTGCGCCGCACAAATCGCAGCCAAGGGGTTTATGATGTTCTTGCCAGTGTATTTCGGAGCGCTTCCGCCGATCGGCTCGAACATGCTGACGCCTTCGGGATTGATATTTCCGCCGGCGGCGATGCCCATGCCGCCCTGGATCATGGCGCCCAGGTCGGTGATGATGTCGCCGAACATATTGCCCGTGACAATAACGTCGAACCATTCGGGATTCTTCACCATCCACATGCAGGTCGCGTCGACGTGGTAGTACTCTCTCTCAATGTCCGGATACTGAGCCCGGCCCATCTCGTGGAAGGCCCTTTCCCACAGATCGTAGAGGTAGGTCAGTACGTTCGTCTTGCCGCACAGAGCCAGGGTGTTCGTATCGCCTTTGCCGCGTTCTTTCTTGCCGTTCTTTTTCGTGTACTCGAACGCATACTTCAGGCAGCGGTCCACCTGGAAGCGATTGTATACAGCCGACTGAACGGCTATCTCATGCGGCGTCCCCTTCATGCTGACGCCGCCGATGCCTGTGTAGAGGTCGCCCGTATTCTCGCGAACGACGACAAAGTCGATATCGTCGGGACCTTTGTCCTTTATCGGCGTCTCCACGCCCGGGTAGAGTTTCACCGGGCGCAGGTTAATGTATTGGTCCAGCTCGAAGCGGGCCTTGAGCAGAATGCCCTTTTCCAGGATTCCCGGCGCTACGTCGGGGTGCCCGATCGCACCCAGCAGAATCGCATCGAATTTGCGCAGCTCTTCGACGCCGCTATCGGGCAGAGTCTCTCCCGTCTTCTTATATCTTTCACCGCCGAAATCGAATTCGGTCAGCTCCACCTTGAAATCGAATTTATCCGCAGCAGCTTTTAGCACCTTTACCGCTTCAACTGTAACTTCCGGTCCGGTACCGTCACCGGGCATAACCGCAATGTTGTACGTTGCCATTTCTTCCTTTCAGTTTCTTCTCACGCTAAATACATCTATTCTCAAAGCAGGTCACTCACCCGCCAACCAGCAATCGTTATACCCTTGAAGGGTAGTAAATTCCCGCGAGCAAAACCATAACCTGCTATTGTAAAGCCACTTACCCGCGCAAGAACAGGAATCCTCAATCGGGAGCACTGTAATTGCGCGATTCGACGAATCGTACGTTTCTTGCCTTCTCGATCGTGAAGTTGCCCGCTTCGGCATTCAAGATCCGCCGGCCGTTGAATTGCAGGTTCTCAACTACCACATTCTCGACGCTGTGGGTATCGTTATACCCGATCAGGAACGATTTGGGAAGCGCCGTCCCGGTAACGAAGATGTACACCGTCTCTCGGCTGCCCAGCTTTATCTCGCCGCACAGTAACTACTTCTTCTGCCTGAAAGCCTCCAACTGCTCCGGCGTCGGCACCTTGGCGTTCGTTCGCTTGAGCCATCGGTGCAGCAGCCTGCGAAGCTCGGCCGCCTTTTCCGGCATCTTGGCGGCCAGGTCTTCCTTTTCGCCTATATCTCTTTTGAGATTGTACAGCTCGACGCTGTTGTCTTCATACCACTCGATGAGCTTATAATCGCCCGCGCGAATTGCCCCGCTGGGTTTGCTGCCGCTTCCATGGTAGTGGGGATAATGCCAGTAGATGGCCCGGCGTTTGAGTCTGCCCCTTTGCTTTAGCAGGGGCAGCAAACTCACCCCGTCAACATGCTGCTCAGGCTTTAGCGGCAGAGACGCCATCTCCAGCATGGTCGGGTAGAAATCCGTGCTCGTCACCGGCTCGCCGCACACACTGCCGGCCCCAACCACGCCGGGCCATTTGATAATCATCGGCTCGCGAATCCCGCCTTCGTAGAGCCAGCCCTTGCCTGCACGCAAAGGCAAATTGCACGTGGAACCTTCCCGCGCCACGGTCGAGAGCCCGCCGTTGTCGGACATGAATATGACAACCGTATTTTCCGCCAGGCCCAAATCGTCCAGCTTGGCCATCACGCGCCCGACGCTGTCATCGACACTGTGAACCATCCCGGCAAAAGCAGGATTGTCCTGAACCATTCTGGTCTTGTACGGGCCGTAGACGGCAGCGAATCGAGGCCCCTCGTGCTCGGGCATTCTCTCGGCCTTGGCCTTGTACTTATCCGTTAATTCAGGCTTCGACTCGACCGGTGTGTGCACCGCATAATGCGAGAGGTAGAGCAGGAAGGGTTTGTCCTTGTTCGCTTCGAGAAACTTGATCGACTCATCCGTCAGCCGGTCGGTTAGATACTCGCCTTCTTCACCGCCGGGCGGCATCTCATCCAAAGCCCGGTTCCTCTTCTTGTACGGCCAGAAGTACGTCGGAGGAGCACCGGAAGAGTCGCCACCGATATTGATATCAAAACCCTGATGCTGCGGATAATAGTCCTTGCCGCCCAAATGCCACTTACCTACGAAAGCGGTGGCATATCCGGCTTCCTTCAATGCCTCTGCAATCGTTACGTCCTCCAGCGGCAAGTAGTGCTGATAAGGCGTAGGCTGATTGTTTCCCCCTATCCATTGTGTGATCCCGAGTCTCGCCGGGTACTTGCCCGCCACAATACTGGCCCTGGTAGGCGAGCAAACCGGACAGGCCGCGTAGGCATCTGTAAACCGCATCGCCTGACTCGCGAGCCTGTCAATGTTGGGCGTCTCATGGAAGCTGCTCCCAAAACACCCAACATCCGTCCAACCCATATCATCGATAAGAAAGAAAACGAAATTCAGTTTCCCCCTCTTGTTCCGTGCCGCCGATGCTTGTCGGTCCGGCCCCAGCCCAACCGGAACAGCCATAGCCGCCGCGCCTAATCCAATAGTCTTAAAGAAATCACGTCTATTCATCGCACGATTCTCCTTTGTTCCTTTCGCTTGAAAATACCATCCACTTCGCTCACTGCGTTCGCTCAGTGGCTGCCACCCGTCGTCGATACTATACTCTCCCCGAACGTGGTTATCAAGAAGAACCATGGGTGGCAGCCATTGAATGAGCAACGCGAATGAAGTGGATGGTAGGAACGCTTCACAAAAGAGAGAGTCTCGCCATAATCCTCCAACATGGAAGCGGAGCCGTTCATAAGAAAGAAATGCAGAAGGTACAACATCCCAGGACATGCCCGATCGCAATTGATAAAGAAACCTGGGCCTTGTTTCCCTCTGTTTTCGAGGTCAGAACGTAAGAAAATAAATCTTGATTCTTGCATTTTGTGTTTGCATTGAAGACATGTCTTCGTTATAATACGCACAAAATAAAAAACTCGAACCGGAAAGGAGCAATATTATGAATACACAACAAGATCAAGTTCCGCAGAATACGGAAGAACTCAAGGAAATTCCGAAATGGACACGCAAGTATGCCCAGAATCGAATGCTGACTTCTTATGTAGTCATAGGAATAGGAATGCTTGCTGGCCTGGTCATTGTATTTTTATCGGCCCTTGTAATAACAGCACTTGTGAAAGGGAAGATGACCCTAGCAGGGATTGGTATTGTTGCGTTAGCCGCCATGTTGATTATCATCCGAAAGTGTGGTGGCAAATACCAGGAGTGGATAGATCAATGGATATACGGCCATGAAGGAACCGCATCAATGCCGCAACCGGAATTAACGAAGAAAAATAAATGGTTAGGCTTTGTTGTTGCAGTGGTAGTTTTCATTTGCATTTTAGGCACTTACCATTTGAGCATGGAGGGTTATATTGCATTCAAATATATGCTACCTCTCTCGGCCATATATTTTGTTCCGTTTCTTGTCCATCAATATTTCCAGCAACGGCCGAGGATCGGGCCTTTGGTCCTGATCTGTCCGATACTTTATACTATTCATGCGGCATTGATCATTGCAGGTGTACCGATATTCTTCTCGGGAAACTGGGGTATATTGAATCTGGCTCTTCCGGTATTTGGATACACCTTTTTGGCTCATGCAATCAGCCACATCTACAGCCGGTACGCATTGAAGAAGCTAAAAGGCCTCACGCACCTTGAAGGAGGCACGGCTAATGGAAATTGACAAGATTATCCATGAGCCGGCAAGATTGAGGATCATGATGATTCTCGCCGGGCTTGAACAAGCTGATTTCAGTTTCCTTGTGACGACTCTTGGCTTGACAAGAGGGAACTTGAACAGGCATATGGAGAAACTTGAATCTGCAGGCTATCTAAAAGTCAAAAGGTCCTTCAGGGGCAAAGTCCGGAATACCAGCTACCAACTTACGCAAAAAGGTTTCAAAGCGCTGGCTCAATATTGGGAAAATCTCGACACTGTCAGGCAATCCGGCCAGCCATAATAAACGACCCTGTTCCCTGAAATACCGTCCACTTCACTCACTATGTTCGTTCAGTGGCTGCCACTCTCAGGGTATAGCAGGGATCGTCCATTAATCAAGAACCATGATATGGCAAGCAAACAACTGGCCGCGATATAGCTAAATCTAAATATTTTGGTCCATAGCCTATTACTTGAATTCATCTTGGACTCAACAACCTTCAATTCAGGTCCTGCTTCCTTATATGCCTCTTCTGCCCATTGCATCATATCTGTTGATATGGCAATAATGTTATTCACATCGTCGGATTCAGCCACAATGCGATCATTGTATTGTGTTATCTTCTCATGATGATTTGACAGAATAGTGGACTGAGGATTCACTCGTTTTCCAGCTCCAAATATCTGCTCCACTGAAGAGGAATATCCTTTAGCTGTGTTTGCGATTACTTCGGGATCGTACTTTGGCTCTTTTCGTAGTTCTTCCTGGTACATCAGCATCCACTGTAATGCCCTTCCATTTTCTGTATTCATAAACTGTAAGTCAGTTGTCAGTTGTCTTAGCTTTGTATCTAGCTCGGAAACATAGATATTTTGTGATACCCATAAGACAAACATAAGAAGGGCACCCACTGCTACTGCCCAATTGCCTTTTGATATGCGAGAAAGTAGCTTCGGTTTTGAGTGATTTGGAAGCGATCGTTTACGGGGCCTTCTTCTCTTTCTATCCCTTTTGCTCAATCTGAATCTCCTAAGCAACTCAACATAATAGTGTGCAATGCGTCTTGCCACTCAAAGCGACAGGTCTCTTTCTGCTCCTCTTGATTCTATTATGATTGGGGCCATCGTATAAGGCAAGGAAGAAATGCCGGCCTTAGCCGGGACCCAATATTGCTTTTGGTCCTATGCATTTGCGGGTTTCGATTCCAAGAATCTGTGTCAATCAATGGTTGCTTTTGAGAAACCTCTGCCACCCATCGTGCCACTTACGAATGATGCGACTCAAAAAGGCATAGTTGCCAAGCACCCAACCTGACTTTGCCTAAGCGGATACGTATTCGTACAGTTGGGCGTAAGTGCAGGCGTTTAGTCCTATCCTTCGAGCATGAGCAAACGTCAACTCCAGCATCTTCATATCCGGATCGAACTTCGCCAGCGACCATGGATGCCAGATTAGAGAGACGAAAAGCTTGTCTGTCTCTGCTGCCCTTTCCAGAAAGACCTTGTTCACTTCAAATTCATCCTTTGGGGTCTTGCAGAAACCGAGCGGTATCGCTTCAGGAAAAGGCGGGGGCCACAGCGTCAATCTTCTCGGTCCCCAGCGGTTGTGGTCCTTGAGCAGGTTCTCATGCCAGCCGTGACCGGGCATCTCCCATATTTCGGGGAAGCCTTCGGCGTCATAGTTGAACGGCTCGCGCAGCAGCGCCGGGAGCGAATGGTCCGGCCCCCAGAGAAGACTACTGACGTAATTAAGGCCCGCTTCTTTGATCAGTTCCAGCACTTTCGGCTCGCCCCTGAAGGCATTGTCGAAGCCGCAACCCGGGCGCAAACCAATACAGGGCCGCTCGAAGACGCGTTCAACGGCCTCTCTTCCTTTGAAGATTTCATTTCGTCTCTCGTCCATCGACACAGCCGGGCCGCAGAACTCGTGGTCACGCAGCATCCGATGTGTGTAGGTGTGCGAGGCAATTTCAAAAAGCGGGTCGTCCAGGAGCTTGCGATACTCGGCCGGATTGGCATCGAGCGTCTTACCCACGATAAAGAATGTCGCCGGCATGTCGAATCGCTTGTGGACCTCGACGATCTTGCGACATGCCGCAAGACACGATGGTGACTCAGTATCATAGGCCGCGATATAACGAGTGTCTGTTTGCCAGGTATCCCGACCTTCCGTCACGTCGGCCAGAACGGCTGCTCCCATACCACCTGCAATCGCAGTCGTAACAAAGTCTCTTCTGGAAATTCTATGCACTTGGCTCACCTGCCTTTCATATATAATGGCCAGATGGAATCATATAGAGACATCATAATCACTGTTCCCGCAGGTGCAAAACAAATCTTGCACCAGCTACCCGGCTCTCCAAGGGCCTGGTTATCAAGAAAACCTATGGGTGGCAGCCACTGAATGAGCAAAGCGAATGAAGTGGATGGTAAAAACATTTCACTGAGGAGAGAATCTTGCTATAATCTCCCAACATGGAGGCCAAGCGGTTCATAACAAAGAAATGCAAAAGGTACAATATCCCGGGACATGCCCATGAACTTACATTCAGTTGCTACAACAATCGGAGATTCCTCCTGTCCGAGAGAGCATGTCAATGGCTGATCGAGTCCATCGAAAGGGCAAGGACAAAACACAACTTCTCTTTGTGGGCTTTTGTGTTCATGCCCGATCATGTTCACCTCCTGATAAATCCAACGGATGAGGAATACAGTATTTCCAACATCCTGAAGGACATCAAGACCGACACCGCAAGAAAAGCTGTAAAGTATCTGAAAGAAAACAAGCCATCCGGGCTTTCACAGTTGTGTACCGGCCAGAAATACAGAAAGTACAGGTTCTGGCAGAAAGGCGGCGGCTATGATAGGAACATTACCAAGGAAGACACCCTGAGGCATTCTGTTCAGTATGTTCACGATAATCCGGTAAGAAAAGCCCTCGTCGATGAACCGAACAAGTGGTACTTCTCAAGCTACAACTGCTGGATGAACGGAGTTGATGAACCAATCAGGATTGATAAGGAGACCTGGCCTTTGTTTTGAGAGGTATTCTTCTGCCTTGAAAATACCATCCACTTCGCTCACTCCGCTCGCTCAGTGGCTGCCACCCTGGGGCAATATTAGGATGATAGATGGGTGGCAGCCACTGAATGAGCAAAGCGAATGAAGTGGATGGGCAAAGTTGGACAAGTGGTACTACTCAAGTTAGAACTGCTATCCGAATGGCGTTGATAAGCCGATCAAAATTGACAAAGAGAGCTGGCCCTGTCTTCAGGGGATATACTTCTGCGTCGAAATGCCATCCACTTCGCTCACTGCGTTCACTCAGTGGCTGCCACCTGTCGGTAAGAATAATTGTCACGGATCAATTTGATTGAGGGCTAATTGTGTAGTTCCAATCCGGTAGAGTCGTATGTGTCGTTATGTTAAGTTTCTCCATTTCATCCTTTGTGACGCCTTGTCCTTTTTCATAAACGCCATCTTGGAGATAAGCTTTAACCGTCAAACCTGTCTGAGTTGTTGTTCCACGTATATAGCCGAGCATTAAATCCAGTGTCCGTAGAGGTTTTCCTGCCCAATTGATGCTGATTTGGCTGAATAGACGGTGTTCAATTGGGTTCCACTTGGAACACCCGGGGGGATATTGGCAGACGGACACAATCAAACCTGACAGATTGCATAACTCATTCTGTATATTCTTTGTCACATCATAAATACCGTAAGGGGTTGCACGACAAATCGCAGCACTAGGATAATCGTTCTGATTGACTTCCTCAGCTTGTCTACACCACGTTTTTCCAGGATTACTAAAATTTCCAATCAATTCTTTCTTTTTGGCATCAACACTGATGATTGGAAGTCCTGCATCTGTGAAGATTTGTCGTTGTAAGGCGATATAGTTAAACTGTTCATTCCGTCCAGGGGAATTGGAACGGATTTTTCGCTTTGTATTAGCCTTCATCGAAAAACCCATTTCCGTTAAAAGTCGAGATACTACGGGCGTGGACGCTCGATGCCCGTGTTCCTTCAGTTGTTTGCTCAAATTGCGCAGACTACTTCTGACCCACTTCTTTTCACTCATTGGGTCACCTGCAATGTCGTTTCGGAACAGTTGCTGTAGATCGTCTTCCAGAGACGGATCGGTCTGTGTCAACGGTTTGCGTCCTGCGCCGGCTCGACGAATGCGTTGCCGAGGGCACGACTTCAAATCCTCGGCCAGCTCTCTTCGAGCCTTCGTAAAGGTGTCGTTGTCCATGTGGGAAATCTCCGAAAGCCGAGAGATGCCCCCGCGACCCACCTGCAAAGACAGAAGCGCAAGAACCCAACGTCGCTTGTCTTCGTCCAGTCGATCCAATACCACACGCAAAGACCGGATCCACTGTTCGTCCTGCAGCCAAGGCGTGGTATCCTCGCCGATCGGCAAAACACGGATTTGTAGCCATTTTCGTTCCATGCCTATCCTGTCGACACGGCCTGCGCTCAAACTTGAGCTATTTCCGAATCTATTGCCTTACGAGTCTTTAGCGTGTGCAACGAGTTGCACACGCGGATCCCTACTCTTGTCTTTTCGTTATGTGATTCAGCAGTCCGCCGTCGTTGATTATTTCGAGGGCGAAGTCGGGCAATGGGTTAAAGCTGATATCGACGCCGGCTGTTTTGTTCCTGATCACGCCATTCTCGTAGTCGATCTCAACCTCGTCGCCGTCGTTGATCTTTTCGATAGCGTCCTGCGATTCGATCAGATAGAAGCCACAGTTGATGGCGTTGCGATAGAATATCCGCGCGAAGGTTCTTGCAATAACGGTGCCGACCTTGGCGCCGCGAATCGCCCAGACGGCGTGCTCTCGCGATGAGCCGCAGCCGAAATCATCGCCGGCTACTATCACATCGCCTTCTGCGACCTTGTTAACAAAGTCCCCGTCCAAATCCTCAAGACAATGACTCGCCAACTCCATCTCATCGTCGGTGTTCAAATACCGGGCTGGGATGATTTCGTCGGTGTTTATGTGATCCCTTTTGTATACGTGTGCTATACTCATTTTTGTAACCTCTGGCAAAAGTCTAATCTCTCAATAGCAGTACTTATGTGCCTGAAGGCACTGATCTCGTTTGTATACGTGTGCTTTTGACATAATTCCTCTTTTCTTTTTCTAACCGCGGATTACGCTGATTACGCGGATTTTGTGTTGGCAAAACGTTTATATTCAAGTGACCGTGTTCCAAAGTTTAGCAGCAAGCCGACCGGCAGTCTGGTGGCCTTCAAGTAGTTCAAAATCTGAGCCTTTTCAACATCGCCCAGTTGCGAAAGAGCCTTCAGTTCGACCACAACCACATTTTCGATGATAAAGTCACATACAAACTGTTTTGCAAGCTTTCCTTTATAGAAGATATCAATCGAGTGCTGCCGTTCATAGTGTATGTTCCGTAAATCTAATTCGATAGCAAACGCTTCGTCGTAAACACTCTCCAGAAACCCAGGCCCGAGGATCTTATGGACCTCCATTGCCGCCCCAATCACAGGCCCGGTTATTTCCGAGTGTAGAAGTTCCACTGCCATATTCTAATCTTTAATCCGCGTAATCCGCGAAATCCGCGGTTACATATATTTCCTACAATCTGCAATTTTCCCTTCGACCGCGCTGGCCGCCGCGGTGGCCGGGCTGGCCAGGTAGACTTCGCTCTTGGGGTCTCCCATTCGACCGACAAAGTTGCGGTTCGTCGTACTGATGCACTTTTCGCCTGACGCGAGGATACCCATGAACCCGCCTAAACATGCGCCGCACGTCGGAGCGGAAATTACACAGCCGGCGTCGTAGAACACATCGAACAAGCCTTCGTCTTTGGCCTGCTTCCATATCTCAGGCGTCGCCGGCACGACGATCGTACGTATAGCAACTTCTTTTCCCTTGAGGATGCCAGCGGCGATTCGCAGGTCCTCTATCCGGCCGTTCGTGCAGCTTCCGATATACGCCTGGTCCATCTCTTTGCCGGCACATTCGCTAACGGGAACACCCCCGCTGGGCAGGTGCGGCAAGGCAACCATAGGCTCAATCGCCGAACAATCGAACTCCTCGATCGCAGAGTACTCGGCGTCACTGTCGGACTCGTAAACGATATAATCTGTTTTGTCCTTGAGATGCTCGTCGAGGTATTCCTTCGTCACGTCGTCGAATCCAATGATACCGCTCTTGGCGCCGGCTTCGATGGCCATGTTCGTAATGGTCATTCTCGCTTCCATCGACATCTCGGCAAGGGCCGGCCCGACGAATTCCATCGCCCGGTAAAGCGCGCCGTCGACGCCGATCCTGGCGATCACGGCGAGAACAACGTCTTTGCTGTAAACACCGGGTGAGAGTGAGCCGTTGAGGACAAACTTCATCGACGCCGGGACCTTGAACCAGAGCTGGCCCGTCGCAATCGCCGCGGCTGCGTCAGTCGAGCCTATCCCGGTGCTAAACGCTCCGAAGGCCCCGTACGTGCAGGTATGGGAATCGCCGCCGACGATGACCTCGCCGGGTCGAATATGTCCCTGCTCGGGCAGCAGCGCGTGACAGACGCCCGCCCTGCCGAGCTTGTAATAGTGTTTTATGTCGTGCCGCCTGGCCCAGGCGTCCAGCCGCTTGTGAAGTTCGGCGCTCTTGATGTCCTTGGCCGGCTGAAAATGGTCGGGCGTCACGACTATTCTTTCACGGTCGAACACTCTGTCGATACCCTTTTCTTCGAGCATCGAAATCGCCGGCGGTGTAGTGACATCATGACACATTACAACGTCTATCCGCGCATCGATCAACTGGCCTGGCACGACCTTTTCGGCGCCCGCGGCCTTCGCCAATATCTTCTCGGTTATTGTCATACCCATCTTTTGTGACCTCTTCTTTTCAAGTATCCTGTTTATTGCCAAATCCGAAATTCAAGTTTCCGGTCCCTGCCGGTTAGAGTCATCCCTTTGCCTCCGATGAGACATGTTGGGCAGCGACCATGCGGTTGATGGCGTCGACGTAAGCCTTGGCCGAGGCTTCGATAATGTCCGTCGAGATTCCCCGGCCGGTAAAGGTTCTGCCGTCTTCGGTGATTCTTACCGTAGCTTCACCGAGCGCCTCTTTGCCGCCGGTGACAGCTCGAATGGAATAGTTCTCCAGCTTGGGCGACAGCCCCGTCGCCTCTCTGATCGCCTCGTACGCTGCATCCACCGGACCGTCGCCGCAGGCCGCAGCCTGTTTGATTTCGTCCTTGGTCTTTATCTTGACACTCGCCGTCGGCAGCGTGCCGGTCCCGCAAGCGACGTGCAGATACTCCAGAATATGCACCTGCTCGATAGCGTGGATCTCATCGCTGATGATCGCCGCGAGGTCCTCGTCGAACATCTCATGCTTCTTGTCCGCGACGGCTAAAAATCGCTCGTACGTCTTCTCCAGCTCCTGCTCGCTCAACGTGTACCCCATCTCTTCGAGCCGATGCCGCAGCCCGTGACGTCCGGTGCGCGCCGTCAGAACGACGCGACTCTCGGCAAGGCCGATGTCCTCAGGCCGCATGATCTCATACGTCTCGCGCTTCTTTAAGAATCCGTCCACGTGAATCCCAGAGCTGTGGGCGAAGGCATTATGTCCCACCACCGCCTTGTTGGCCGGTACGGGCATACCGAGCATGTCCGCGACCATGTGGCTCGATCGGTAAAACTCGCGCGTATTGATGTTGGTCTCGACATCCTCGAAAAAGTCCCGCCGGGTGTGCATCGCCATGACGACCTCTTCGATGGCCGCGTTGCCGGCCCGCTCGCCGACCCCGTTGATCGTCCCTTCGACCTGCCGGGCACCGTTGCTCACACCCGCGAGCGAATTTGCCACCGCCAACCCCAAATCGTTGTGGCAATGCACGCTGATGATCGCCTTTTTGACGTTAGGCACATTCGCCCGGATATCGGCGATCAATGCACCGTACTGCTCGGGCATGGCGTAGCCGGTCGTATCGGGGATGTTCAAAACGGTCGCCCCGGCGTCGACCACCGCCTCGAGAATCTCGTAGAGAAACGCCCTGTCGGCCCGCCCTGAATCCTCGGCGTAAAACTCGATATCCTTGATATACTGGGCCGTATGCCTTACCGCCTCGACGGCCATCTTCAGGATCGTCGCCTGCTTTTCGCCGATCGTCTTGCCGTACTTGTCGTCGGCGAATTTGCCGGCGATATGGATCTCCGAGACGCCGATCCCCGTATGGATCCGCGGCCGCCTGGCCTTGGCCAGGGCCTTCCTGGCAGTCTCGATATCCTCTATTCTGGCCCGGGTCAGCCCGCAGATGACGGGTCCTTCGATCTGCTCGGATATCAACCGCACCGCCTCGAAATCCTCGGGCGACGACGCCGGGAACCCCGCCTCGATGATATCGACGTTGAGCCGAACCAACTGCCGGGCGATTTCGAGCTTCTCTCGCGCCCCCAACCGCGTCCCGGCCGCCTGCTCGCCGTCACGCAAGGTAGTATCGAAAATCTGAACTGTTTCTTTAGACATCGTATTTCTCTCCTTTTTCTTGCCACAGAGAGCACAGAGTTCACAGAGATTGGTGATTCTGTCTTCTGTATCCTGTATTCTGAATCCCGAATTATGCCCCAATCAGGGCCAAATTGCCAAAAGTTATTATTTTCACCACGGATTTGACGGATTAACACAGATAATAGTAGAGAATCAGCGCAATCAGTGTAATCCGCGGTTAAATGACTATGAGATTGTGTGGGGTATATTTATCGCGCCAGACGGCGCAGGAGCAGGCTGCTAAGGCTGGTGGCAGCCTTGAGAACAGGACAAATTGTAGAATTCGTACTCATGAGAATCATTATATCGGCAGAAGACCCGTTTGCAACCACAAAATCTGAAACTTTTTTCAGACATTGATTAACGCGGATTCCACGGTTTTCATCCTTTGTCTTCCACAATAATCAATAATCAACAAATGGTAAGTCTGGATGGATTCCTCGACTGCGTTTCGCTCGGAATGGCGGGGAATACACGCTAAGCGTTTTTCATGTTTCCGCTGCTCTTATTGCGTCGATGAGCTTGAGCGTGCCTTCGTATAAGCTGCGGCCGATGATGGCTGCTTCGGGATTGAATTCGGTCAGCTTCTTGATGTCTTCTACCGTGTTTACACCACCGGAGGCGACGACGGGGACATCGACGGCCTCGACGAGCGCTTTTGTTCTCTCGAAGTTCGGGCCTGACATCATGCCGTCTTTGGCTATGTCGGTATAGATGATTGCCGCCAAAGGTAGTTGCGCCGCTTCGGATGCGAATTCCAGAATGGTCTGGGAACTGTCCTGTGTCCAGCCGTGGGTGGCGACCTTCGAGCCTTTGGCGTCAAGGCCCAGGACGATTTTGCCTGTGAACTTATTCGCCATCTCGCTGAACCACTCGAAGTCACCTACCGCTTTGGTGCCGATGATAACTCGCTCGACGCCTAAGTCGAGAAGTTGTCTTATGGAGGCCTCGTCGCGCAGTCCGCCGCCCACTTCGATCTTGAGCTGCCCCAGGGCGGCTATCGCGGATATCGTTTCGGTATTGACCGGCCTGCCGAGCTTGGCGCCGTCCAGGTCGACGATGTGCAGCCACTGTGCACCGTCTGCGCTGAACTGCCGAGCCTGTTCGACGGGGTCGTCGTGATAATTTATCTGGCGATCGTACTGGCCCTGGATGAGTCTGACACACTTGCCGTCCCGCAGGTCAATTGCCGGTATTATGTACATCTTCGGATCCTTAAAGTTCTTCGAATGATATACATGCAATCGCCGGCAAAAGCAAATCATTTGACAAAATGGGGCATTACATTATATTTGCATGTGAGTTTACAGTAAGAACCTTCAAATTAAGGAGCCAGACTATGAGCGGGACGAGAACATCACTAAATCTGCTGTCAAGAACAACAATAACGTGGATCGCTCTTCTTGCGATTCTCCTGTTGGTGCTTGCCGCCGGTGCATCAGGCGCCGATTCGGCGTCGCGGCCGAGCAAAAAGATACCCGTTATCTTCGATACGGACATCTGCGACGATATCGACGATACGTGGGCGCTAGCTCTGCTCCTTCAATCGCCCGAGTTCGATGTCAAGCTGGTCACCACGGCGGTAGGCAACACGAAATCAAAAGCAAAGACCATCGCCAAGTTTCTGGAGATCGCCGGGCGGACGGACATCCCCGTAGGCATCGGAGTCCAACAGAATGAGGGCAGCCATCGACAGGATGCTTGGGCCAGGGACTACAAGCTGTCATCCTATCCGGGCACTATTCACGAAGATGGCGTCAAGGCTCTGATCGATACCGTGATGAATTCTCGCAGGCGGATAAAAATTATCGCCGTCGGTCCATTGCCGAACGTCGCCGCAGCGCTCGAGCGCGAGCCTCGGATAGCCGAGAAGGCGCAATTTGTCGGAATGCACGGCAGCGTCCGGCTGGGGTATGGAGGCAGCAAGAAGATCAGCGCCGAATACAACGTCAGAGCTTCCGCCAAGGCCGCACAGAAAGTCTTCACAGCGCCGTGGAGAATCACAATCACCCCGCTGGACACGTGCGGCTTGGTTCAGCTCAAGGGTGACAAATACCAGAAGGTGCTGAAGAAGAACAGTCCTATGACGCGGGCGCTGATGGAAAACTATCGGGCATGGCACAAACAGGGATTGCGTGACAGCAACAAGGACTTGAGCGAGGCCGAGCTGAACAAACGAACTGATCAAAAGATCAATTCGAGCAGCTCGACGCTTTTCGACACGGTGGCGATCTACCTGGCGATGACGTCGGAGCTGGTCAAGATGGAAAAGCTGGGAATCAAAGTCACCGACGACGGCTACACAAAAATCGACGACAGCGCCAAAGTAATTAGGTGCGCCACCGCGTGGAAAGATTTGGGCGCGTTCGAAGATTACTTGGTTGATAGATTAACGAAATAGATGATTCTTGCTCAGCAAGAAGAGACCACAGGTCATTTCGACCGGAGCGATGCAAAGCATCGCGAAGTGGAGAAATCCATTCGAAGACAGATTCCTCGACTACGCCTTCGGCTGCACTCGGAATGACGTGGGTGCTCATCGTATTCATGGTCTTGTCAGGTGTTTTTGGTTGAGAAGCATTTTGTGTAAGGAGTCAAAATCGAGCAGAACAGGCCAAAAATCGTAGTAGTGGGCAGTTCCAACATGGATCTGGTTGTTAAGTCTGCGAGGATACCGGCCGTGGGGGAGACGATTCTGGGTGGAGATTTTATAATGACGCCCGGCGGCAAGGGTGCGAACCAGGCGGTCGCGGCGGCGAAACTTGGCGCCGAGGTATACTTGGTAGCCAAATTGGGTGAAGATGTGTTTGCCGAGCAATCTCTGAACAACTTTAAGATCGCGGCGATCAATACAGAATATGTCACCCGGAGCAAAGAGGCTCCTTCCGGCGTGGCTTTGATTGCCGTCGATCAGGCAGGCAACAACATGATTGTCGTGGCCCCCGGCGCGAATCAGCAACTTACTCCGGATGATATCAAAGCGGCGGAGTCGGCTATTGCTTCGTCTGGTGTGCTGCTGGCGCAACTTGAAGTGCCATTGGAAACCGTTGAATCTGCCGGGCGACTGGCAAAAGCTTCCGGCGTGACTTTCATCCTTGATCCTGCGCCGGCGCAAGAGCTCAGTCCGGAACTCCTTGCAATGGTGGACGTCCTGACGCCGAACGAGACGGAGGCCGAAATTCTGACCGGTATTGAGGTCAGAGATGAGGATTCTGCTCGTGCTGCGGCCAAAGATTTGTTGAAGCGCGGCGCAGGAGCGGTCATTTTGAGTATGGGAGCAAAAGGGTATCTGCTGGTGAGCAACGACGCGACAGAATTTGTCCCTGCGGTTAAGGTAGATGCCGTTGACGCAACAGCCGCGGGAGATGCTTTCACCGGCGCGCTGGCGGTCGTTTTGGCCCAGGGCAAGAGTTTAGCCGATGCGGCTTTCTTTGCCAATCACGTGGCTGCCCTGTCTGTCACTAAGATGGGGGCGCAGTCTTCGATGCCCTCAACGGAAGAAGTAGAGAGCTTTATGAAAGAAATATATGCTCAAGGAGTAAACGATGAGAAAGCACAATAGAATTGCCATAAGTGTTCTTATCTTCTGTGCCGTGACTTTATTCGTCATGCCGACAGGCTGCAAGAAGCGCGAGTCGGGCAAGCCCAGGATTGCTTTGATAATGAAGTCGCTGGCCAACGAGTTTTTCAAAACCATGGAGGACGGCGCCCGGGCGCACCATCAGGAGCACGCCGATGAATATGACCTGATTGCTGTCGGCATCAAGGACGAGCTGGACGTGGCTCAGCAGTTAAAACTCGTCGAGCAGATGGTCGCCCAGGGCGTGAGTGCGATTGTGATTGCCCCGGCCGATTCGCAAGCCTTGGTTCCTGTGTGCAAACGGGCGATGGACGCCGGAGTCATCGTCATCAACATCGATAACAAGTTCGATGAAGCGGTTCTCGCCGACAAGGGAGTCAGTATTCCGTTTGTGGGGCCGGACAATCGCAAAGGGGCGAGACTTGCAGGCGAGCACCTGGCCAGGAAACTCAAGGCCGGGGACGAAGTAGCTATAATCGAAGGAGCACCCAACACGTTCAACGGAATCCAGCGCAGGCTCGGCTTCGAGGATGCGATAAAGGCCGCCGGGGCGAATATCGTCAGCTCTCAATCGGGCTACTGGGAAATGGCCAAAGCGAACCAGGTCGTCTCGGCCATTCTCACCGAGCATTTGAATCTCAAGGCTCTGCTCTGCGCCAATGACAGCATGGCTCTCGGCGCCATCGCAGCGACCAAGGCGGCCGGTAAGTCCGACGATATTCTGATCGTGGGTTTTGACAACATCTCCGCGGTGCAGGAGCTGCTCAAGGAAGGCGGCATTCTGTGCACGATCGATCAGCACGCCGACAAGCTGGCCGTGTACGGAATCGAGTATGCGCTCGAGATGCTCACGAAAAAGGACGCCCCGGCAGACAAGGAAACACCGGTCGACCTTATCACGGCGGAAACTCTCTGATGAAAGCCGGCTCTACCGAGACAATCCTCAGAGCCCGCGGGATCGGTAAATCTTTCCCCGGTGTCCAGGCCCTTGCCGGCGTTGATTTCGACCTTCGAGCAGGCGAAGTCCATGCCCTCGTGGGCGAGAACGGCGCGGGCAAAAGCACACTGGCGCGCATCATCGCCGGCGTGGAGAAACAGGACGCCGGGCAAATGGAACTCAACGGCCAACCCTACAGTGCTGCGAGCAGGGCCCATGCCGAGACCCGCGGCGTGCGAATGGTGATGCAGGAGCTGCACCTGATCGGAAATCTTACGGTTGCCGAGAATATCTTCATCGAGAAGCTGCCGAGCAGGTTTGGGATTGTCGATTACGGCAAGCTCAACGGCGCAGCAATAGAAATAATGGAGCAGGTCGGACTCGCCGACATCGATCCGGCTACGCCCGTCAGGTCACTTGGGATAGGGCAACAGCAGATGGTTGAGATAGCCGCGGGATTATCTCGACAATGCCGGATACTGGCGCTCGATGAGCCGACGGCCTCGCTGACCGAGAATGAGACGGAGCTTCTTTTCCACCAGATAAAAAGGCTCAAAGGCGAGGGCGTCGGGATCATTTACATTTCGCACAGCATCGAAGAGGTCCTTCGCATTGCCGACCGCGTTTCGGTGCTCCGGGACGGGCGCGGCATATCGACCGCAGACGCCGGCGAGCTGAGCTCCAGTGACATCATCAGGATGATGGTGGGTCGAGACCTGGAGCATGAGCAGTTGCGACACGCCGGCCGGCCGGGCGAGGTGGCGCTTCGTGTCTCGGGGCTGAACCTGGGCAAAAAGGTCAGAAACGTCAGCTTCGAGGTCCGCCGGGGCGAGGTTCTCGGCGTAGCCGGGCTGATGGGCTCGGGGCGCACCGAGACGATGCGGGCGCTCTTCGGCGCAGACACTGCCGACGGCGGGCAGGTGTATCTGCGCGGAGCGGACGTGCCCGTGCGGATCAGATCGCCCCGTGACGCGGTGCGCAGCGGCATTGCATTTCTCACCGAGGACCGCAAGGGACAGGGGTTGCTGCTGCCCCTGGCGGTGCGCAAGAACATTTCGCTCATGCGCCTGCGCGACGTGAGCCGATTCGGATGGATGGATGTGCCGCGCGAATGCTCCGTGGCCTGCCGGTATGTCGATGTCCTTTCGGTGCGCTGCTCGTCCACGGAGCAGACAGTCGGCGAGTTGAGCGGAGGCAACCAGCAGAAAGTGGTGATCGCAAAATGGCTCTACCGGGACTGTGACGTTCTCATCTTCGACGAGCCTACCAAGGGAATTGACGTCGGGGCCAAGTTTGAGATATACAATCAGCTCGGCAAGCTGGCCGACAAGGGCAAGGCAATCATTTTTGTTTCGTCGGATCTCAAGGAGCTGATGGCGGTGTGCGACCGCATAATGGTAATGTCGGCCGGGACGGTCGCGGAGACTTTCGACCGTGACCGGTGGAGCCGGGAAAAGATCATGGCCGCGGCGTTGAGTGAGTTGAGAGCGGATAGCGTATAGCGGATAGCGTTTAGTGTGCGGCGCAAAGCCTATCCGCTATCCGCTCTACGCTCTACGCTCTACGCTATACGCTATCAACAGGGGCGACAATCTTATGGCGATAACAGAAAACGAGAGACGAGGGATGCCTTCACTACCGGCGTTCGTGACCGATTACCTCGGAATGGCGATGGCGCTGACCGTCCTGCTGGTCATATTCGGTTTCTCGGCGGGGAATTTCTTCACTCTGACGAACTTCAGGACGATTGCCAACCAGGTCTCGGATACGACCATCGTCGCCGTGGGGATGACGTTCGTGCTGATAATCGCCGGGATAGATTTGTCAGTCGGGTCGGTAATGGCGCTCTCGGGCGCCGTGCTCGGCACATGCATGGTCAGGTTCGGTCTCCCGCTCGCCGTCGCCATCGTCGCCTGCCTCGTAGCGGGAATCGTGTGCGGCCTGGCCAACGGGCTTGTCGTGACAAGGTGGCGACTGCCCCCGTTCATTGTCACCTTAGGGATGCTTGAGGTCGCCCGGGGCGTGGCCCATCTCGTGACAGGCTCGCAGACAAAGTATATCGGCGGGGCGGTGGGAGTGATCGCAGGCAGGGGGTTGCTGATTCCGTTTATTGTCGCCGTGATAATAGTAATTCTGGGCCAGTTGGTCCTTTCGCGCACCGTATTCGGAAGGTACATCGTCGCGGTCGGGACAAGCGAAGAGGCCGTCAGGCTCTCAGGGATAGACCCGAGGCCGATCAAGCTCGGGGTCTTCGCTCTCTGCGGATTTCTAACCGCCATAGCGGCGGTGATCAGCACTGCGCGGATGGAGGCCGCCGACCCCAACGCAGGCGCCGGTCTGGAGCTGCGAGCCATCGCCGCGGTAGTGATAGGCGGCACGAGCCTGATGGGCGGTCGCGGCTCGGTGGTCAGCTCGTTCTTCGGTGTGCTGATAATAGCGGTCCTCGAGGCGGGCCTGAGCCAGATGGGAGTCGGCGAGCCGACAAAACGCGTAATCACCGGCTGCGTAATCATAGCCGCCGTCATCCTCGACCAATACCGTCACCGAATACGCAAAACCGCGACGTAATCAAAGAGCCGCCTGCCATCCACCGATGGGAATAGGCGGCCATTGTCATGTTGAGCGAAGCCGAAACATCTGGCCGGGGACTCCGGCCGGTCCACACTCGCAGCCAGATTCCTCCACTACGCTGCGCTTCGGTCGGAATGACAGAATCTGTTGGCATCGAGTCCTCGAATCGAGTACCATCAACCTATCGGCGAGTCTAGTCCCGCACCGTTGTCGGAGCCACTCCGGCTGAGACTGAAAGGATCGAATATGTACAAGTCTACAATCATAATTATTGTGTTGTCGCTGTGTTTTTCACAGGCTAAACGTGCACGGGCAGGGTCTGACGCTGCTGCCAATGAAAAGGCAGGTGCGCCGACAATTTCAGTGACTAAACTCGATATAAACGAGAAAACTCTGGAATTGAGTTATGAGATAAGAAACACGTCCGGGCAGGACATCTGGATTCTAACTGCCGGTGGCAGAACCGGATCTATTGCTTTTGTGTACATGGATGAAGACGATCAGACTCTTCTGATACAGAGTCGGCTTGATTTGCCGATGACACACACCTCTGTTGGTAATATTTATGGTCGGTATGTTCTATTGCGTCGGAATCAGATCCGGACAGAGTCGGTGACCATCGCCATACCTGTTTACCAGGAATACTTACTTGGGGGCGGAGGTCTAGGACGGGGTAATGGACATGCAACACGCGTCGCTATTGAGATTGGCTATTGTGTCGGCGACCTACCTGGGATGATTAGGCGTCTCCTTGAACAAGCAGAAGGTATGGGCGGTGCAACCGGGAGCCGTGATGAAAAGCTCATCAAGTACTACTTTAAAGGACCGTTGCACTTCAACAAGGAGAACGAAATCTTGCGGCAGAGGGATGAAGAAATCTTGATCCCACACACAGATCGGAACCTTCAGGGAGAGAAAGTAATGCGGAAAATTGTAGAAGGTCTGCGAATTCCCTATGAAGAAGAATTCATATTGGAAATAATACCGGATTCCATCGATATTCCGCCCTGTAAATCGGTTGAAATACAGTACAAACCTTCAATGCTCGACTATCTTTACCGATACAAAGGGCAGCGGAGTCTCTTGAACGACGAAGAGAGGCAGTCTCTTCAGTCCGTCAAGGCCATCGTTGTGGAAGACCAAGAAGCCATAAAGTCCTTTATTGGCGCCATAAACAAAGGATACTCCACTTGGGGAATTGTCCGTGAGGTATGTGCGGCGCAAGTCGTCTGCTATGATGATGACAAGCGTTTGGCATCCTTTCGTATGTTCGACGATGTTACCCTTGTTATCAATGAAAGGGGGCGGTTCATATATCCCTACGGTTCGCCCCTGAGAAGGCTCACGCCACAGATAGAGCCGTTTGAGTTGCGAATGCAATGTGCAGCTAATCTCAGAAACCTCTGGCACCGTTTACGTCTGTGCCAGAAAGCTCAGAAGAACCGGCCCGTGAGCGCACCAGGCAAGACTGAAACGTTATACCCGGCGGCTGATGACTGGTGTGACGCAATGGTCCGGGCATGTCGGACCATACGAATGAGCAACGAAGACATTATTTTACCCTGTATCTGTCCCAGCGTTGAGGAAGCGAAAAAACATCTCGCCAATTGCCACTACGCGATGAATCCAAACTGCAAATTCGATTCACCGCCGGACGTGGTGCTCTTATTTGAGGCCAAAGCTGGCTGGAATCAGCGTGGTGGGCGTGAGTTGTTTATGTTCGACAACCATGATCCGAAGGGCGGCTGTGTTCTGCTAAATGACGGGACCGTTAAGTTCATTCGCACAGCCGAGGAACTGCGGCGGCTTCGATGGAAATGAGCTTGCCCAGTTGGCAAGCTCTGGGTCTGTGTGCCCTTGTCATTTCGACCGGAATCCCAACGTGGGTTGGGATGAAGTGGAGACACGCAGCGAAGCGCAGAGCCCCGAAGGGAAATCTATTCTAAACAGATCTCTCCGTTCCGCCTCCGGCTCCAGTCGAGATGACATGCCGCTCTGTGCGAATACCGGTCCAGAATCAGCCCGACAATCAGGGTGTACGGCCAACGGTGAGGTTTACAGAATCTGTTGGCGTTGGCTGGCGGGGCTGTGGTATCATGCACTTCCGTATTCAATTAGGAGAAAAGTTGCAGATGGTGCAGATAATCAAACGCATGGAATTTATATTGCTCCTGACCTGCCTTGGTTCGCTCTGTCAGGGCAAGGTTCTTGAGCACCGCTGGGTTTATGTCTCGCGGTCGCTCAACAGAGACGGCGACATAGTGGATATCAAGAGCATCGTCAAAACCGCCGCCGAGTCGGGACTTAACGGGATGGTACTTTCGGCAGGGCTCGACAGGCTCGACCGCCAGGACCAGGGGTACTTCGGTCGGCTCGAACAGGTAAGACGCATCTGCAAGCAGAACAGTATCGAGATAGTCCCGATAATTCTCTCTGTCGGGTACGGAGGTTCCGTCCTCGCTCACGACAAGAACCTCGCGGCGGGGATGTTCGTCAGAGACGCTCTGTATGTTGTGGAAAACGGCAGGGCCAGTTTTGTCCCGGATTCGCCGGCGATTATCACAAACGCTGGCTTTGAAAAATACGAGGGCGACCGCCTGATGGGCTACCGGTTCCACGACCGGCCCGGCGAGGTCTCGTTCATGGACAGAGAAGTCTACAGAGGCGGCAGGGCATCGCTGCGATTCGAGAACTTCGGCAGATATGAGCACGGCCACGCCAGGGTAATGCAGGAAGTGGAAGTTCAGCCGCAACGGTGCTATCGACTGACCTGTCTGGTCCGGACAGAGTCACTCGAACCGCCAGGGTCGTTCCGCGTAAGCGTCCTGGCCGGCGACGGGCGCAGCCTTGCGCCGTGGGATCCGCAGGTGCCGTCGACTGCCGACTGGCGCGAAGTTGTAATGGGTTTCAACAGCCTCAACTATGACAAGGTCAGTATCTACCTCGGTGCGTGGGGGGGCGTCTCAGGCCGGTTCTGGGTCGATGATCTTGAGATCGAAGAGGTAGGGCTTCTAAACGTTCTGCGCCGTCCCGGGACACCTGTGAGGGTGCGGGGCGAGCAGACGGGAATTGTATACACCGAGAACAGAGATTTCGCCGCGATAGCAGACCCCAAGCTGGACTTTAGATTCGACCATAATTCGGCCGCGATCGAGATGCTCGGCGGCGGCAGGATCAGGAGCGGCGAGCGCCTGCGAGTAAGCTATTACCACGCAATGGCGATCAACCGGGGCCAGGTCAGCGCGTGCATGTCCGAGCCGGAAGTTTATGAAATCTGGGAAAGGCAAGTCAGGCTCTTACACGAACGGCTCGCACCGAAGAGATATCTGCTGAGCATGGACGAGATAAGGGCCGGTGGCGCATGCCAGGCGTGCAAGAAACGCGGGCTTACGATGGGGCAGATACTCGGCGACTGCGTAACAAGACAGGTCGAGATAATCCGCAGTGTGAATCCCGATGCGGAGATCCTGGTTTGGTCGGATATGTTCGACCCCAACCACAATGCTCATGGCGACTATTATCTGGTCGACGGCGACTTCACCGAGTCGTGGAACTATATCCCCGAGGACCTCACCATCGTCTGCTGGTACTACGATAAACGTGCCGAGAGTCTCGGTTTCTTCTCGTCGCTGGGTTTCAGGACCCTGGCGGCTGCCTACTATGACGGCGACACGTTGGAGAACCCCATGGGCTGGCTGGACGTATTGGAAAACACCCCTGGGGCCGGCGGGATTATGTACACGACGTGGCAGAACAAATACGAGCTTCTCGCGCCGTTCGGCGATCTCGTGAGCAACCGGTAGAATTGCACGAATTGATTAAGGAGTCTTTACGATGAAGCGAGCATATATTCTCTTTCTTGTCGGGGTGGTGTGCTGCGCGAATGTCTTACAGGCGGCTGACGATGGGTTTACACCGCTGTTCAACGCCCGCGACCTCGACGGATGGGTCAACGTCAACTGCGCGCCGGAGACATGGACCGTTCGGGACGGTATGATTCTCTGCACGGGGATTCCAACAGGAGTGCTGAGAACTCAAAAGCAGTACGAAAACTACGTGTTGGAGTTGGAATGGCGCCACATGAAAAAACGCGGCAACGCTGGTTTGTTCATCCATTCCGATCCCGTGACCGCCGTGGGCAAGCCTTTTACACGCTCGATCGAGATACAGATCATGGACGGCAACGCGGGCGACATGTTTTCCATTCACGGCGCGACGATGACGCCTGACAAAGCTCATCCGAAAGGCTGGGTGCGTTCGTTTCCTGCCGAGGACCGGATGAATCCCACGGGCCAGTGGAACCATTACCGCGTCGAGAGCCGAGCCGGAACGGCAACGCTGGCCGTAAACGGCAAAGTTGTCACTCGCGGCTACCACCTCAATCCGCGCAAAGGGTATATCTGCCTCGAATCCGAGGGCAGCGAGATACATTTTCGAAACATTCGCATTAAAGAACTGCCGGGCTCCGATCCGCCCGCCGACGTGGTGGCGAAAAAGGCCCGGGGATTCCGCTGCCTGTATAACGGACTGGACCTTAGAGGCTGGAAACAGGACCCCGGCCATGAGAATCACTGGCGTGCGAGAAACTGGATTCTGGACTATGACGGCAAGAGCCAGGCGAATGACAAGAACCTATGGACAGAGGAGCAGTTCGGTGATTTCATTCTTATTGTCGATTGGCGCCTGGGCGACAAACCTAAAATCGACAACGTCCCAGTGATCCTGCCTGACGGCTCTGAGGCCATCGACACCGACGGCAAGCCGGTGACAGTCGCCGTTATGGATGCAGGCGACAGCGGCATTTACCTGCGCGGCCGCGTCAAGAGCCAGATAAATATCTGGAACTGGCCCGTCGGCTCCGGTGAAATGTGGGGCTACCGCAAGGACAAGAATATGCCTGCCGAAGTGCGGAGAGGCGCAACGCCCATCTTCAACGCGGACAATCCGGTCGGCGAATGGAACCGCTTCGAGATTACCGCTATAGGCGACAAGGTCACCATCGTGCTAAACGGAAAAACAGTAATCCGCCAGGTGAGGCTCCCCGGGCTGCCCGAGCGCGGCCCGATCGCGCTGCAGCATCACGGCGACCACGTTCAGTTTGCCAACATCTATATAAACGAGCTTGACTGACGATTGGCGGTCAAGCTTTTCTGCTGTACAGCATGGCAGGAAGGAGTGTGCAAATATGGCACATAAGAAGGTGCGTTCACGACGTGATTTCCTGAAGCACACCGGTTGTGCCCTCGTGGGCGCCGTGGCGCTTGGGCAGGGGGCGATAGCGGTCAACGCCGCGCCGAAGAAAGTTCGCATCGGTGTTGTCGGGGGAGGCTTCGGCACGTCTTTTCAATGGCACGAGCATCCCGATTGCGTTGTGCAGGCGGTCAGTGACCTGCGCGCCGAGAGGCGGCAGCTATTGATGAAGGTTTACAATTGCTCGGTGGCCTATAACTCGCTCGAAGAGCTGGTACTCGCTCGCGACATTGACGCGATCGCTCTATTCACGGATGGCCCGCTTCACGCCCAGCACACAATCGAGGCGATGAAGAACGGCAAACACGTGATCTCCGCCGTGCCCGCCGCCTGGGCCACGATCGAGCAGGCGGAATTGTTGCTGGATACCGTCAAGAAGTACGGCCTGACATACATGATGGCCGAGACCGGGTACTATCAGCAATCCACGATTTCGGTCCGCAAGTTCTACGAGCAGGGCCGGTTCGGCTCGCTCTACTATAGCGAGGCCGAGTACCAGCACCCGGGGCTGGAGGTGCTTTACTTTCGCGACGGCAAGCGAACCTGGCGGCACGGCATGGCGCCGATGCACTACCCGACGCACTGCTCGAGCCAGTTGATCGGAGTCACCGGCGAACGACTGACCGAAGTGGTCTGTCACGGCTGGGGCGACGACGATCCCATACTCAAAGACAACGCCTGGGGCAATCCCTTCTGGAACGAATCGGCGATGTTCAGGACCGATCGGGGAAACGCCTTTCGCCTCAATATCTGGTGGAAGGGCGCCCATCGCGGCTGCGAGCGGGCGCAGTGGATAGGCGACAAGATGAGTTTCTATGCGCCCCATCCCAACGGGCTGGGGCCCGTGATCGTCCGCTCGGCCGAGCGAATGGAAAAAGACGACGCGGGGTTTGCCCGCAAGGCGCTGAAGTTCGAGCGGTATGAGCAGCCTCATTGGTGGAAGACGGATATGCTACCCGAGCCGCTGCGCCACAACAGCGGGCACGAGGGTTCGCACACGTTCCTGACGCACGAATTCGTCGATGCTATCGTCCACGACCGCCGGCCGGCGATAGATGTATATGAATCGCTGGCCTATACGGTGCCGGGAATTATCGCGCATAATTCCGCCCTGAAAAAGGGTGAACTGTTGAAGATTCCCCAGTATAATGAATCCTGAAGCATCGTAAGTTGAACCTAATCTAATTTGATATGGAGGTGTCACTATGAATCGGAACGTCTTGTTAGTCGCACTGCTGGTTGTGATCGCGATAGTGCCATTCGAGGCTCAGGCCGCCGGGAAAGTATTTCGTCTCGGCATGATCGGCCTGGATACATCGCATGTGACCGCCTTCACCAAGCTCATCAACAACTCACAAGAAGAGCACGGGTGCAAGGTTGTTGTCGGATACTCCGGCGGCTCGCCGGATATACCCTCCTCGGCCAACCGTGTGGAGGGATACACCAAGCAGCTTCAGGATCAGTACGGCGTTGAGATAGTCGATTCAATCGAGGAACTTTGCCGGAAGGTTGACGGCGTGCTGCTGGAGAGCGTTGACGGCAGGCCCCACCTGAAGCAGGCCAGAGGTGTAATCAAAGCCGGAAAACCTCTGTTCATCGACAAACCTATGGGCGGCAATCTCGCGGACGTTCTTGAGATATTCCGGCTTGCCAGCGAGAACAACGTGCCGTGCTGGTCAAGCTCTTCGCTGCGCTATTCTCCCGCCATCGTGGAACTTAAAGAAAACAATACCGCAGGCGAAGTGCTCGGCTGCGACACGTTCGGTCCGTGCAGCCTCGAAGAGCATCATCCCGACCTGTACTGGTACGGCGTGCACGCCGCCGAGATGCTCTTTACCATCATGGGACCCGGCTGCCGGAGCGTGCGACGCGTGCAGACCGACGGTTGCGAGCATGTCGTGGGCCTATGGGAAGGCGGACGAATCGGTACGTTCCGAGGTCTGAAGGCGGGCAAGAAAGACTACGGCTTCACGGTCTACGGAACCAAGGGCGTAATCCAGGGCGGCAAGTTCGGCGGCTATGAGCCCCTGGTCGCCGACATCATCAAATTCTTCAAGACGGGCAAGATACCGGTACCTGCGGAAGAGACGATTGAAATCTTTGCGTTCATGTCGGCGGCCGATGTGTCCAAGGCAAAAGGCGGCGCTGAAGTGTCACTGCCGGAGCTGATCGAGAAAGCCAAGGCAAGAAAATGAAAATGCAAAAATCAGAATGCAAAATTGTGGAGGCCCTTCGGGCCGACTTCATCCATTTTCAATTTTCCACTTTGATCTTTGATCTTCTTTTGGTCGGATTGTTTTTGTGCTGCTCTCAGGCGGCGGAGCGGGAGCTTACTATTGCCAACTCGAAGATTTCGGTCACGCTCGACCGCGCCGACGCGACGTTTTCGGTGACGGACAAGCGCACCGGGCAAACATGGCGGCAGAGAGCTACGGACAAGTTCGAGACAATCGACTGCAAGCGCGTCGACGGGGGACTGGAGATGACATGCCGTCATCCTTGGTACGGGCTGGACAGTACGACAACGCTTCGCCTGGATGGCGAAAAACCCGAGTTGACCTTGTCGCTGTCGGCCGAGGGTAAACTCAAGGGCTCGCTGGGCTTTCCCTATCCTTTCGTCTCCGAGAACGGCGACTATCTTGTCGTCCCAATGAACGAAGGAATATCGTATCCGGTCGACGACGAGACTATAGAACCCAAGTGGCTCATAGCCTACGGCGGTCACGGAATATGCATGGCCTTCTGGGGTGCGACAAATGGCGGCTCCGGGCACATGGCGATCATCGAAACGCCTGACGACGCCGTGATTCACATAGATCGCATCGAGGGCAGGCTCTGTGTCTGCCCGAAATGGGAGCGGCAGAAAGGAAACTTCGGATACACCAGGAAGCTGCGATACGTCTTCTTCGACAGGGGCGGGCACGTTGCGATGTGCAAGCGCTACCGCCAGTATGCAGAGCAGATTGGCAAGCTCAAGACGCTGGAGCAGAAACGGCGCGAAAATCCCAACGTGGATTTGCTCATTGGAGCCGTTAACATCTGGTGTTGGGATAGAGATGCGCTTGCCCTCGTCCGGGAGGCCAAGTCCATCGGCATCGAGCGTATTCTCTGGAGTCGCCGTCAATCGCCGGCTGTCATCGATGCGATGAACAACATTGACGGCATTCTGACGAGTCGTTACGAGATTTATCAGGACCTGATGGATCCTGAGATTGTCAGAGAAAAACTCCGCGGTTTGCACCCGGACTGGACTCAAGGTGCCTGGCCTGACGATATTATGCTCGACGAGAAGGGTGAGCCGCGTAAGGGCTGGCGCGTCAGAGGCAAGGACGGCCAGATGTATCCATGTGCCGTGTTGTGCGATAAGCAGGCGCCTAAGTACGCGGCACAGCGCGTTGGGGCCGAATTGGAGACGCATGCTTATCGCAGCCGCTTCATTGATACGACCACCGCTTCGCCTTGGCGCGAATGCTATCATCCGGACCATCCGATGACCCGCGCCGAAAGCAGGCACTGGAAGATGGAGCTTCTGCGTTTGATGTCGGAGAAGGCCAAGCTGGTCACCGGCTGCGAGACGGGACACGATGCGGCTGTGCCCTACGTTCACTACTTTGAGGGCATGCTCAGTCTGGGGCCGTACCGCATTCCCGACGCAGGCAGGGACATGGGCCGGATCTGGGACGAGGTCCCCGAGCGAGTTGCGAAGTTTCAGGTCGGGCATAAATATCGCCTGCCGCTATGGGAGCTGGTTTACCACGACTGCGTTGTGGCGCAGTGGTACTGGGGCGACTACAACAACAAGCTGCCTTCCATTTGGGACAAGCGCGACCTTTTCAACGTGCTTTACGGCACGCCGCCGATGTTCATGTTCAACCGGCAGGTGTGGAGAGAGAACAAGGACCGCTTTGCTCAAAGCTATAAGAACATCTGCCCGACTGTCCGCGCGGTGGGTTATGCTCAAATGACGGACCATCGCTTTCTTACGCCGGATAGGGACATTCAGCAGACAAAATTCGCAAACGGTGTCACGGTCACGGTAAACTTCGGCAAAGAACCCTACAGTCTACCCAACGGCGTGAGAGTCGAAGCCATGAGCCACCACGTCTCGGGGATGTGAGAGCGGCGCTACTCGATGAATCTCTTTAGTATCGCGGCGGTGTGCATCGCGATGAGCATCAGGTAGTCCAGGTCGCTGAGACTGTAGTGCTCCTGCACCATCGCATTGTCGACGTACATCACACCGAAACAACCGGTCGGGCGCATGATTGACGCAATCATCGCCGAGCGGATTCTTTCCTTTGCTTCCATCTGGGCCGAGACGCGCGGCAGGACAACAAATTGTCCCTTCTCGACCGCCTGGGTGATTTTATCGCTGAGCAACAGTTCGTTGAGCTGGACGGGTGAGCCGTCTCGTCTTTTGCCTGCGTGACAGGTCATCGGACCGCCGGGCTGAGTTCGCAGGGCGCACCATACGTGGTACGCATCAAACTGCTTCAGGGTTATATCAAGCAGGGTCAGCAGCAGTTTGTCGAGGCTGTCGGCGTCAAATATTACCTCGGTAGCCTTTGAGAAATCGGTCAGTCTGCGGGCCGCCAGTCTCATCGCCGGCGCATGCTGGGCGTCCGGCCTCCTCACAACGGTTTCATGCTTGGGCGTCGTCAGCGCCGCTTCGAGACGAAGAGTGTCTTCCGGATGACCCGGCATCTCCTCTCTGGTTTCCTTCTCGAAGGCGATCTCTATCGTGAAATCCGTTATGCGAAGACAGTCGCCGTGTTTTATCTGGGTTTTGCGGACTGCTTTGTCGTTGACGAACGTCTTGTTCGACGAGCCCAGGTCCTCGAGCGTCCAGGTTCCGTCATCCGCGGCGTGAACGATCGCGTGCTTTCTCGACACTGCCTTGTCGGGCAAGAAAACGTGACTGTCAGCCCCTCTGCCAATGGAAACAGGACCCTCGGTGAAGTGAAATTCCTTGGTATGGCCATCTTTTTGTTTGACTACCATGCGCATGGTTTTTCTCCGTGCAATTGAACTTCAACTCGATTGGCCTGTAATTATACCGCACTTTGCAGAATGTGTCAAGCGTCTTGTTATAGGACATTTGCTTAATGGCGGAAAACGCCGATTGCGGGCCATGATCGTTGGAAAAGTGGCTGTGAGCAGGTTTTGGAAACCAAATATTTTCAGTTCCTGCGAGAGGGGTTTGTATGGTCAGAGACGAAATAGCCTAAGAGGCCAATTGGTGTGATGAATCGCACGAGTTACTGGGAAATGGGTGCCGGCAGGTCATTTCTTTGACAGGGTGATGCCTTGTTTCTATAATTCGATGTGTATTGAAATATGAAATGATAGTAATATTGATTTGTCGAATTGTCTTTTCACAGGGGGCATCAGACGGTCCGGACCAGGAAGCAGCCAAGTATGACGAACGGTGCAAGCAGATTTGCCGGGAGATGCTCTACGTGTTCTCTCAGGTCAGGAAATAGGCAAGTGATGCGAAATATTACCACCACGTTTGTTGTGGCGGTCGTTGGTCTCTTTTCAGGTCAGGTCCCGGTCTGTTGGGCCGGCGCGCCCTATCCGGACAGCACGCTCATTGCGGGGCTGTCTCTTGACTGGTCGACGCATCGGCGCGGCGCGCAGGGCAGTGACAACTTTCAACTGACGTGGGCCGACGACGATAACCTCTACGGCGCCTGGGGCGACGGCGGCGGCTTTGGCGGTACGAACAAGGCCGGACGCGTGGGGCTGGGGGTCGCTCGCGTCTCCGGGCGCGGTCACAACTGGACGGGCGCCAACCGCTGGGGCGGACACAATCCCGAACACCCCGTGCAGTTCGGCGGCAAGGGCAAAAGCTGGGGGATGATCAGCATCGACGGGTCACTCTACATGCTGGTGGTTCCCGACGTGATTGCGGCAAAGGGATACAGAAATCACTATGAATACGTCGAGGTCTGGAAATCAACCGATCACGCCGGCACATGGTCGAGGCCGTCTTGGAGATTTCTGCAATCGGAGAATCTGACGATTCCCACCTTCTTGAATTTCGGCAAGGATCATGCCGGTGTCCCGCCGGAGTTGGGCCCTTATGTTTATGTCTACTTCATCGGCCCGCAGAGTCACACGATGCAGCAGCAGGGCCCAAAGGCAGCCGGGCTCGTTGTGCACAAACCCGGCAGAATCTACCTGGCGAGGGTCTGCAGGGACAACATCGTGCGCGACAAATCCGACTATGAGTTCTACCGCGGCTCAGACGACACCGGCAGTCCTCTGTGGGGAGATATCTCTGGCAAGCAACCGGTCTTCGAAGATGCCAACGGAACGGGCTGGTGCATGAGCGCCCACTACAACGCCGGCCTGCGACAATACATCCTCTGCACCGAGCACGGCACTTCGAGCACGGGCCAGATGGGGATTTTCGCCGCATCAAAACCGTGGGGACCCTGGACGACTGTGGCGTATTACACGGCGGCCGAGCCTTTCGGCGCCAGTCGGCTGGGCAGCAGTTTGCCATGGCGCGACAATGTGTTCTTCCTCGCCTTTGCCACCAAGTGGCTGAGCAAGGACGGCAGGTCGTTCACCCTGAACTTCACCGGCGCAGGACAAGGGGCCGACAACGACTCTTTCAACACCGTTTGCGGCACATTCATCATCCGAAATGATGCACCGAAGTAATTCAAAGACTGCGAAGTATCGCACTCTGCACGGCTTCGCTTGAAATCCTCCATTGCCTGGAATGCGGCAATGTGGTAGTCTCTTGCACCAAACGCCAGATGGAGTGAATCGGATATGCACAATCAATCGATGCTTGTCCCGGAAGCATAGCTGGCGCAGACTAAATAGAGGTTTGCCGAATCAGTTTTATGAGCAAGGCTAAGATACTGATCATCGAAGACGATCGCGACATCGTCGAGATGCTGGAGTACAATCTGTCCGAGGCCGGATACGACACGATCTCGGCGCTAAACGGCAGAGACGGTGTCGAGTTGGCCGGCAAGGAACGGCCCGACCTGATTGTTTTGGATATCATGCTGCCGATCATTGATGGCTTTGAAGTGTGCCGAATGCTAAAGAATGACGATGCCGTCGCGCACATTCCGATTATCATTCTCAGCGCAAAATCTCAAGAGACAGACAAAATCGTGGGTCTCGAATTGGGCGCCGATGATTACGTAACCAAGCCTTTTAGCCCGAGAGAGCTGATCGCGAGAACTCGGGCGATTCTGAGAAGGGGGCGAGGACAGCAGTCCGGCAACAAAATCAAAAAGGGCGATATTAGCATAGACAGCACCAGACATAAGGTGACGGTGGGGTCAGGGGAGATTTCGCTTACATTCACCGAGTTCAAGCTGTTGGAGTTCATGGCTCGGCGTCCCGGCGTGGTTTTTTCAAGGGCCCAGATTCTGGATGCAGTCTCGGGTGAAGACACCATGGTATATGACAGAACGGTTGATGCACACGTCAAGTCGCTAAGGCACAAACTGGGCACGGCCAAGGACTACATTGA
>JADHXR010000062.1 GCA_016782865.1 Phycisphaerae bacterium | reverse complement strand
GCGAGATCTTCTGCCTGCTCGGTGCTAACGGGGCGGGCAAAACTACTACGGTCAACATCCTGCTGGACTTCATCCAACCCACGGAAGGACGGGCCTCGATCAACGGTCATGACTGCAACAAGTTTCCGCTCGAGGCCAAGAAGTACGTCTCTTACGTCTCCGAGAACGTCCAACTATACGGGATGTTCACGGCCCGCCAGAACCTGCGTTTCTTCGCAGAGCTGGGAGGCAAGAAAGGTCTGGAGAACAGGGAACTCGACAATGTCATGCGGCTGGTGGGCCTGCCGGAGAGAGCGTTGACAATGCGGCTGAAGAACTTCTCGAAGGGTATGCGTCAGAAGCTCGGCATCGCCATCGCCCTGATCAAGGACCCGCCTGCCATCGTCATGGACGAACCAACGAGCGGTCTGGATCCCACCAGCGCCAACGAGTTCCTCGACCAACTGCGCAAGCTGCGCGAGCGCGGCAAGGCAATCCTCATGACCTCCCACGACATCTTCCGCGCCAAGCAGATTGCCGACCGGGTCGGCATAATGAAGCAGGGACGTCTGGTTGCCGTCCGAAAGAAGCAGGACTTCAAGCATGCGGACCTAGAAGAGATATACATGCGCGAGATGCAGGCCGCCGAGACTATCGCATGAATGCGGCAGCCGACAGGTTGAATCGAAAAAGCTCAAGGCCTGAAGAATAGCGAGGTGCATTTTGAATCTGAGCAACTGGCAAACTCGGTTGTGGAGAAGCTTGCCGGACATCGAGCGCAGGCATTGGAAGTGGAGGCTAAAGCAGATCGCAAGATAGGAGTCAGTACGGTGGTTCAACTTTACAGATGAACTCGACAGGAGGTAACAAGTCATGAGACGACTAATGACAGTACTATTAGTTCTGGTGGGAGTTCTCCTTGCCGGTTCCCGCCATGTAGTGGCGAGTGAGCAGGACAATTCCAGACATGCTATCCTGCCTGGGGTAGGCGTTGGTGCCCATACACTTGGCATGAGTAAAGACGAAGTGCTGAGCAAATCGGGAGAGCCGGAAACGATTTTCGGGGGGAGAGAAAGGTACGCCCTTAACAATCTTCCGGAAAGCTATTTCATGACCTTTAGGGATATTTCCTTTCAGATCACTAACGATACGGTCAAAGGGATTGGCGTGCATACACCATTCTACAAATTCGCTAATGGCCTGGGAGTAGGAGACTCGGAGCAGGAAATCAAACAAGCCTTTGGTAATGATTTCCATCTCAATGATATGGGAAGCATTAAGGATGTTCTCACTTACAAGCACAAAGGTCTTATGTTTGAAATCCGGAAGATGGAAAGGACCGTCATGGAGATCGGTATTTATCAGCCCTCAGACGACCCTGATGATAGTGACACACCAGATCAGCGAGAGAAATTGAAGCATACCATCGTACCTGGGGTGCGAGTTGGTGCCTATACGCTCGATTTGAGCAAAAATGAGATCTTGAGTAAACTGGGAGAACCAGAGGCCATTCAACTCGGGGATGACGAGGTTAATGTTGTTCGCCGCGGGGAAGAAAAGTACAACCTTAACAATCTTCCGAATCATTATATTTTGATCTTTAGTAACATTTCCTTTTGGATGACTGACGATTCGATCGAAGGGATTAGCGTGCAGAGTCCTCTCTACAAACTCAGCAACGGAGTGGGAGTGGGTGACTCGGAGCAGAAAATCAAACAAGCTTTTGGTGAGGACTTCCAAACCGAAGAGGTCCTGGGGAAGGATTTTACATGTTACTTGGCCAAGGGGCTTGCCTTTGCCATCCACAAGAAAAACCAGACTGTCACCGAGATCGCTGTTTATCACCCGGAAGGCGATGATCGTGATAGTGATTCATCCGAGCACGAAGCTGATTCGACGCAGACGATCGTGCCGGGTGTGGGAGTCGGTGACTATACGCTTGGCATGAGCAAAGACGATGTGTTGAGAAGTCTGGGAAAACCAAGGAATATTCATTTCGCGGGAGAAAATTACACTCTTGATAATCTTCCGAAACATTATTTCATGTCATATGGCGATATTTCGTTTACGATTAATGACGGTGCCGTCACAGGGATCACCGCGCATAATCCTTCATACGAATTTGCCAACGGTTTGAGAGTGGGTAACTCGGAGGACAAGATCAAACAGGCCTTTGGCCACGACTTTGAGTTTGAGGAATTTTCAGGAATTGACATTCTTACTTACGAAAACAAGGGGCTTCATTTTGAAATCAACAAGAAGGATAGAACGATCAAGGAGATCGGCATTAACCAGGTAAAGCGCGATCAAAGTGATATTCCCAGGGTGCATCGTCGAGATGAACTCGGGCCATATGAGGATATAAGCGGTAAAGATCTGCGCGCCTCTGACCTTCGTTACTCAGAAGATATCCTGGATACCCTCGAATTCAATCAGGAGACACAATGGCCCCCTTCGGAGCGCCTGCCCGAGGGATTTGACCCACAAGCCTTGTTACAAGAGGGCATGAATCCGGGGCTTGGCGTTCGGGACCTGCATGCCCGGGGGATCACCGGAGCGGGTGTCCATGTGGGCCTGATCGATCAGCCGTTACTGCTGGACCATCCGGAGTATGCCGGTAAGATCGTGTCATATCACAGTGATTGCGGCCCGCACAAAAGCAGTATGCATGGTCCCGCTATGGCCAGCCAGTTGGTGGGCAAGCGATGCGGCACAGCCCCAGGAGCCAGCCTTCACGTTGTGGCGGTTCCGTCCTGGAAGGCAGATGCCGGTTATTATGCCCGGGCCCTGGACCGGTTTGTTGCGTACAATGAAAACGCACCCAAGGAACAGAAGATACGAGTCGTGTCTGTGTCGTGCCAACCCTCCGACGAGGGATCGGTTTTTAAGAACCAGCCTCTGTGGGACGAGGCCAAAGGTATCCTGGTGTTGGATTGTACTTGGCATCACGGTTTTGTGTCCCTCTGCTGGTTGGATCCGGAGGATCGCGAGAATGTAGAGGCCTGTACCCCGGGGTTCCGTCTCGGTGAGGTGGAGGTCGATGAGGGCCATATCCACGTGCCCTCCGCACCCCGGACCGCGGCGGAGGCTGATGAGGACAGATCGTTCGGGTATGCGTACGACGGCGGGGGCAGGCGCAGTCGCAGGCCGAAGGCCAAGAACGGATACAGCGATACCATCCCCTGTGCCGCAGGTATTCTGGCATTGGGCTGGCAGATTCGTCCTGATCTAACCCCCGCACAGATCAAGGAGATGCTCTTCGCATCGGCCCATGTGCATGAAAGCGGCGCCAGGATCATTCACCCCACGGCGTTTATTGACCTGGTCCGTGGCCAGAGTAGCCATTCCGTTTCTGAAGGCGTCTGTAAGGAAGACTCTGAAACTCTAACGATCGTGCCGGGCGTCGGAGTGGGTGACTATGCGCTGGGCATGAGCAAAGACGACGTGTTAAGCAAGCTGGGAGAACCAGAGGCCATTCAGTTCGGGGAAGATGAGGTTATTCGTCGCGGGGAAAAGAAGTACAACCTCAATGATCTTCCGAGCGAATATATTCTGTCCTTTAGTGACGTCTCCTTTTGGTTCGAGGATAATTCTGTCCAAGTGATCAGCGTGCATAGTCCTCTCTACAAACTCGGCAAGGGCTTGGGCGTGGGCGACTCGGAGCAGAAGATCAAACAAGCCTTTGGTGAGGATTTCCAGATCGAACAGGCCATGGGCAAGGAATTTCGCTGTTACCACGCCAAGGGAATTGCATTCGAAATCGACGGGAAGAACCGAACCGTCGCCGAGATCGTTGTTTATAGGACGGAAGGTGATAGCGGTGATCCTGATATGCCAGACAGCGCCGAGGCGGCCCTCGTTCGTAAAGCGGCTTCGGAGGGTCGTATTGCCTACAAGCTCACCACACCGGATGAATTTAAGGCCCTTGCCGGGAAGCCGACAAGGGAATGGACGGAGTCTGATGATGAAATCATATATCTGAAATATCCAGGTATTCAAGTTAGGTTCTTCGGCAAACCAGAAATTCAGACCCCACACACGTTAGTCAGTATCTCGTGCGAAGGGAGGGGAATCGACATCGGCCGGAACCGTCCGATTGTCCTTCGCAATGAAGGAGATCTCCACAAGCTTGGATCATTTTGGGGCCTTAGCAACATAGATCTAAGTCGGCTTGATCTCTCGCAACAGAGCGAGATTCTGAAGGTCATGACGTTTGACAGTCTAACGGTATGGCCCCAGTCCGACCGCTTGCCGCCGGGTTTTGATCCGGCAAAACGCCTGGAGTGGGGGAAGAATCCCGGTCTGGGAGTCCGTTCGCTGCATCGAGAGGGTATCACCGGCAAGGGCGTTGGCATAGCGATTATCGATCAGCCACTGCTAAGGGATCATGTAGAATATGCAGACCGAATTAAGTTGTATCATGCTATTGAAGTCGAGGGCGTTGATATTCAAATGCATGGACCGCCAGTATGTAGTATGGCAGTGGGCAAGACCTGCGGTGTGGCACCCCAGGCGATTCTGCACTACTATGCCGTCCCACCCTGGAAATGGCTGGAGAATCGCCCCTGGGCTCGAACGGTTGAGCAGATTGTGGGGCGAAACCGGCAATTGTCTCCATCAGAGAAAGTGCGAGTGATCAGCATTTCTCTGGGGGCCTTTTCCCGAAGGGACTATTACGATCAATGGCAGTCAGCCGTTAAGAAAGCACACCAAAATGGCATTCTGGTCGTGACCTGTGACGACAGGGATTTCATGCCATACGTCACCTTAGAGCGATTAGTGGGAACAGATCCGGAAAACCCAAACAATTACTACTTCGATAGCGGGGTGGACGCGTTGTATGTTCCCGCTTCAAATCGGTCCATGGCCAGTCATCGGGGAGCGGATGTATATACCTTTGACACACATGGAGGTAATAGCTGGACTGTGCCCTACCTGGCCGGATTAGCGGCTATGGCCTTCCAGATCTATCCCGAGATATCCCCGGAGCGGATTGTTACTCTCTTTCAGGAAACGGCCACCCAAACCAAACGGGGTCGGGTGATCAATCCGAGGGGATTCGTAGAAGCCGTCAAACGGATCAAAGCCACCCAGGAGAAACCGAAACGTAAACCGAGTGAGAGATAGAAATCAGTGTGGTAGCTCTACTCTTCAGATTAACTCAATAAGAGGTAACACATTATGAAACGATTAATCGTAGCGATTTTGGCTTTGGTCGGAATTCTCCTTGCCGGCTTCCACGACGTACAGGCAAGTCAAAAGGAGAAATCGAAGAATACCATCGTGCCGGGTGTAGGAGTAGGTGCCTATACGCTTGACATGAGCAAAGACGAGGTGTTGGGCAAGCTGGGAGAACCAGAGGCCATTCAGCTCGGGGATGATGAGGTTAATGTTGTTCGTCGCGGGGAAGAAAAGTACAGCCTTAACGACCTTCCGAGTCATTATATTTTGATTTTTAGAAACCTTTCCTTTTGGATGACTGATGAGTCGATCGAAGGCATTAGCGTGCACAGCCCTCTTTACAAACTCAGTAACGGAGTAGGAGCGGGCGACTCGGAGCAGAAAATTATACAGGCCTTTGGTGAGGACTTCCAAACCAAAGAGGTCCTGGGGAGGGATTATATCTGTTACTTAGCCAAGGGGCTTGCATTCGAAATCCACAAGAAGAACCAGACCGTCGCCGAGATCCTTGTTTATCAGCCACAGGGCGATCGTGGTGATCGGGAGGATAGCCAAGGCCGCGATGCTGAAAGACGTCGCGACGGTCGGGCCGGTCAGCGGGAGAAATCGAAGGTGATAATGCTCAGTGAGCAACCACCGGGGCCAATTACGTTTCCCAAGATAGATCGCAAGCCAAAGCCGTTTCGTTGGGGACGGAGTGAAATGAAATCTCTTCCGAAATATGATCCCGCTTTGAGGAATGGATTCCAGGTAGATTTGCGGGGTAGACATTTGTCGAAGCTCGATTTGCGCAATTCTATCCAGAATCTCATGTATGCAGACTTCGATGATAGGACGGTCTGGCCGGCAAGCAATAAGATGCCCCACGGCTTCAATTGGCAAAAATTCATGGAACTGGGAAAGAATCCGGGGCTGGGTGTACACACGCTTCACGAAAGGGGTATTACAGGAAAGGGTGTGGGTGTTGCTATCATAGACCAAACACTCTTAACCGAGCATATAGAGTATGCCGATAGTTTACGACTATATGAGGAAAACAACATAAGGGACGAAACCCGCTCATCGATGCATGGCCCAGCGGTCGCTTCGATAGCTGTTGGAAGAACCGTCGGAGTAGCACCTGATGCGGATTTGTATTACATTGCTTCATGGGAGCTTACCAGGGATGATGATCCTCGGGATAATTTCGTTTTCAGGGCACAAGCAATTCGACGACTTTTAGAGATCAATCGCCAGCTACCCGCGAATCGAAAAATCCGAGTTATTTCTAATTCGATAGGTTGGTCACCACCGCAGGATGGTTATGACGAAATCACCGCAGCATGTGAAGAGGCTAAAGCTGCGGGTATTTTCGTTGTCACTTGCGGTATAGAACCTTATGATTTTGATTTTGGTGGTCTGGGCCGTCATCCTTTGGCCAATCCCGATTCCTTCGAATCATACGAACCCTGCCTTGATTGGGCAAAGATCTTCTATGATAGTGCACCAGGGCGAGACTCCGACGCTCTGTGGGTTCCGGAGGACTCACGAGCAACAGCCAGCTTTACTGGTGGCGATGAATACGTTTTCTATCGTCAAGGGGGAGCGAGTTGGTGTGCGCCATACATTGCCGGCATTTATGCACTCGCAGTACAGGTAGAACCGGAAATTACTCCCGAGAGATTTTGGAACTTGGCGATGAAGACGGGTCGAACGATTGAGCTTGAACATAAAGGAGAAAAACGTTCTTTCGGGCCAATCATAGATCCTGTTAGACTGATTCTTTCGATTCAAACGGGTGAGTCTGCAACGTTGAACCGACAGCAGAGTGACACTCGACCCACGGAGACGCATCCCCAAACGCTCTCCCGAGCTTTTACCATCGTGCCGGGTGTGGGAATTGGTGACTATACGCTTGACATGAGCAAAGACGATGTGTTGAAGAAGCTGGGAGAACCACAGACCATTTTTTTGGGGGGAAAAAGGTACACCCTCGACAATCTCCCGAAACGCTATTTCATGTCCTTTGACGGTATTACCTTTACGATGGCCGGCGATGACGTCACAGGGATCAGCGTGTATAGCCCTTCATACAAATTCGCTAACGGCCTGACAGTGGGTGACTCGGAGGATAAGATCAAACAAGCCTTTGGCGGTGACTTTGAGTTTGAGGAATATAAGAGGATGGATGCTCTTACCTATAAGGAGAAAGGGCTCCGATTTGAAATCAGCAAGAACAATAGAACGGTCACGGAGATCAACGTTACCCAGGCAAAGCGCAATAAAACGGATAGTCCTAAGGAATTGAAAACTCTTCCGAAATATGATCCTGATTCGGACAATCCATTCCGGATCGATTTGCGGGATCGCGATTTGTTGAAGTTCGATTTAAGTAACTCTATCGACGACCTGCTGTACGCGTCCTTTGACGATAGAACGGTCTGGCCGACTCCCGATCGGATGCCCTCCGGCTTCGATTGGCAAAAGATCATGGAACAGGGAAAGAATCCGGGTTTAGATGTCCGCAGTTTGCATGAGAAAGGAATTACCGGTCGTGGCGTGAGGATCGCCATACTCGATCAGCCGTTATTAGTTGACCATCAGGAATATGCCAAACGTGTGCGTTTGTATGAAGAGATTGATTTACAGGGTCGAGCGGAACCGTCGATGCACGGGGCTGCTGTGGCATCTATTGCCGTGGGTAAAACAGTAGGAGTTGCCCCTGAGGCAGAGCTTTATTATATCGCTAAATATAATTTTGACCGCAAGGGAACTGTAACTATGCGATACATTGCTCAAGGTATTGACAGAATTCTGGAAATAAACGAGCAGCTCCCGAAAGACAACAAGATTCGAGTCATCTCAATATCGAGAGGTTGGGGACCATCGAACGATGGTTATGATGACGTCATGGCAGCATGCGAAGAGGCTAAAGCCGCGGGTATTTTCGTTGTCTCTTGCAGTCTTGAACGAGTTTATGGTTTTCAATTTCACGGTCTTGGTCGTCAGCCTCTGGCCAATCCCGATATATTCGAATCATACGAACCCGGACTTTGGTGGGCAAAGGGATTTTATGATAGTGCGCGAATGCGAGGCTCCGACCGTCTGTTAATTCCGATGGATTCACGTACAACAGCCAGTCCTTGCGGTAGCGATAAATATGTTTTCTATCGTCAAGGGGGTTGGAGCTGGTCGGTCCCATACATCGCCGGCGTTTACGCTCTGGCCGCTCAAGTAGAGCCTGACATTACGCCCGAGAGATTCTGGTCGTTGGCGATGCAAACCGGACGTACCATCGAACTGGATTACCATGGCAAAAAGATACCTTTTGGAGCAATCATAGATCCTGTTCGACTGATTCGTGCTATTCAGACAGGTGAGCCTGTAACGCCAAGCCTTGAGCAGAGTGATGCTCAGCCCACAGAGCCGCATCCCCAAAAGCTCTCCGAGCCACAGATCATCGTGCCGGGTCTGCGAATTGGTGGCTATACGGTTGGCATGACCAAAGACGATGTGTTGCGTAAGCTGGGGGAGCCGAAGGTGATTTTTTTGGGTGAAGAGAGGTACACTCTTGATAACCTTCCGAGACGATATTTCATGCTATATGATGATATTTCCTTTTTTATCGAGGAGGAGGGGGTCACGGGGATCGCTACGCATAGTCCTCGCTACAAATTCGCCAATGGATTGAAGGTGGGTGACTCGCAAGACAGGATCATACAAGCCTTTGGCTGATCCAGAAGTTTTTGAATCCTATGAACCAGGATTATTCTTGGCCAAGATATTCCGGGCTCGTCGAATATTTCTTCCTAAATGCCATTTCTGGGTACCCATGGACTCACGAACAACAGCCAGCCCTATTGGTAGCGATGAATACGTCTTTTATAGTATAGGTGGCGTTAGCTGCGCTATCCCTTATATCGCCGGTGTTTATGCTCTGGCAGTTCAGGAAGATCCTGCTATAACACCTGAAAGATTCTGGGCGCTGGCTGTGCAAACCGGACGTACCATCGAACTGGATTACGATGGCGAGACGATGCCTTTGGGGCCAATCATTGACCCTGTTCGATTGATGCGTTCGATTCAAGCTGGTGAGTCAGCAACGTTGAACCGACAGCACAGTGACACTCAATCCACAGAGACGCATCCCCAAACGCACTCCGGAGCACATACCATCGTGCCGGGTGTGGGAGTTGGTGACTATACGCTTGGCATGAGCAAAGACCAGGTGTTGAAAAAGCCGGGACAGCCAGAGGGTATTTCCTTTGTGATGGATGATGGTGTAGTCAAAGAGATTTCAGTGCGTAGTCCTCTCTACAAATTCAGCAATGGGTTGGGCGTGGGCGACTCGGAGGGCAAGATCAAACAAGCCTTTGGTAAGGAATTTGAGCTTGAGGAATTTGAGCCGAAAGATCTTCTCACTTACGAAGGCAAAGGCCTCCAGTTTGAAATCGACAAGAAGAATAGAACGATCAGGGAGATCGCCATTGTTAAGCAGCCAGAAGGCGATCGTGGCGATCGTGACGCACCAGACAGTGTTAAGGTGATAAGGCTCAGTGAACAGTCACCAGGGCCCATTACGTTTCCCAAAATTGACCGCAAGCCAGAGCCGCTTCCTTCGGGACGGTTTGAAATGAAATCTCTTCCGAAATTTGATCCCGATTCGCCCAGTGCATTCGGGGTAAATTTACGGTGTCGCGACTTATCAAAGCTTGACCTAAGTAAGTCTATCGACGACCTGCTGTACGCGGTCTTCGATGATTACACCGTATGGCCGAAATCCGGTCAGATGCCAGAAGAATTCGATCCAAAGAAGATGATGGAGCTGGGAAAGAATCCAGGGCTGGGTGTACGCACCCTTCATAAAGGTGGCATTACAGGAAAAGGCGTGGGTGTTGCTATCATAGACCAACCCCTCTTAACCGAGCATCAAGAGTATGCCGACCGTTTACGGTTATATGAGGAAAATAACGTTAGGGATGGACACCGCTCAGAAATGCATGGCCCAGCGGTTGCTTCTATAGCTGTTGGAAAAACCGTCGGAGTGGCACCTGATGCGGATTTGTATTACATTGCCACAAGGAATTACGATGTTTCCAGGGATGATGATCCTCCGAATAACTTCGTTTTCAAGGCTCAATCGATTCGACGTCTTTTGGACATCAATCGCCAGCTACCCGCGGATCGAAAAATCAGAGTCATTTCTATGTCAAGAGGTTGGTCACCATCGGATGACGGTTATGATGACATCATGGCAGCATGCGAAGAGGCTAAAGCCGCGGGTATTTTTGTTGCCTCTTGCAGTCTTGATCGAGTTTATGGTTTTGATTTCTTTGGCCTGGGCCGTCATCCTTTGGCCAATCCCGGTTCGTTCAAATCATACGAACCTGGCGCTTTCTGGGCAAGAAGCTTTTATGATGGTGCACTACTTCGAGACCTCGACTGTTTGCTCGTTCCGATGGACTCACGAACATTGGCCTGCGCTCGTGGTAGCGACAAATACGTTTGGTCTAGGGTAGGCGGCTTTAGTTGGGCTATTCCATATATCGCCGGGGTTTATGCTCTGGCCGTACAGGTAGATCCTGCTATTACACCTGAAAGATTCTGGGACTTGGCGATGAAGACGGGTCGGACTATTGAGCTTGAACATAAAGGAGAAAAACGTTCTTTCGGACCCATCATAGATCCTGTTGCGCTTATCAGTTCTTTGCAGAATAATTGAACAGGGACGCTCCGCTTTTTTGGCTGCTACGAGACAAAGTGTGTTTCTGTTATAATCTGAAATGAAGGTTATGGAAAATGCTTAAGAGCGAGGTTCCTTTGATAGAAAGGAGAATCCAAATGCGTACTTATTCACGAAGAGATGTGTTGAGACAGGCTTCCCTGGTAGCTTCGGCTACCGTCGGGGCGAGCCTGGCACGACTACCGCTGCTGCACGCGGCTGGGCCTGCCCGTGAGAAGCTGGGGGTCGCTGTCATCGGTTGTGGTGGGCAGGGTAAACGACTTCCACTGTGGATGGCAAGATCGCGCCGATTGGTCGCGATGGTGGATATCGACGACAAAGCGATCGCCGCCGCCCTCGAGAATATCAAAGACACTGATGCCAAACCCAAAATCTATTACGACTACCGGCGAATGTTCGACGAGTGTCACAAGGACCTGAACGTCGCCCTGATTGCCGCGCCGGACCACCATCACGCCCCTGCGGCGGTGCGCGCCATGGAACGCGGGCTTCACACGTTCAGTGAAAAGCCGCTGGCGCATAACATTCGAGAGTGCCGGATACTCGGCGAGGTGGCCAAAAAGAACAAGCTATTCACCGCTATGGGCAACCAGGGCCACTACGGGGAAGGTCACCATCGCTTATGCGAGTACATCTGGGCCGGGGCCATCGGAAATGTGACTGAAGCCCATTGCATCGTCGACGACAGCTTCGGCGGTTATGGGGGACGCCCGCCATCCAAGCCGATACCTGCTCATGTGCACTGGAACAAGTGGATCGGACCGGCTCCCTACCGGGATTACCACGACAATCTGCATCCTGAAAAATGGCGAAAGTGGCGTCAATTCGGCACCGGCGGACTCGGCGATATGGGCTGCCACAACCTGGACGGGGCATTCGATGCCCTACGTCTTAGGCAGGCCAGCCGCTACACGGTGGAGTGCATCCACCTCAAAGGGGGCAGTCATGAAATGTATCCTGTGAACATTGTCTTGCGGTGGGAGTTCCCGGAACGTGCAGATATGCCGCCGGTGAAGGTCTATGCTTACGAGAAAGTCGATGACATGCCCGAATACCTCAGGAAGTTACGCAGGGAACTGCAGCCGCCCAGCAGGGTCGGAACGATCCTCATCGGTGACAAGGGCTACATGTATACCGGTTCCTTTTGCCTCGACACGCGCATCCTACCCGTAAAGAAACACAGGGAGTACTCCCCGCCGCTGAAAACGTTACCGCGCACCGGCGGTGCACTCGATGAGATATTCGACGCCGTCGAAAAGGGTCGCTCCCTCACGAATGACTTCACGACCACGTCCGGCCCGCTCACCGAGTGGATCCTGACCGGTCATCTGGCGGCATTCGCCGGCGTGGGCAAGAAGCTTGAGTGGGACGTCAAGAAGATGGAGTGCACGAACTACCCGGCGATCAATCGTTATGTCTGCAGAACCTACCGAAAGGGCTGGGAGGTATAGCGTTATGTTTGCATCGTAGTCCTAATAGCAGGTAGAAATGGAGGGACGCACACTATTTAGCCGCTGAAAGATACTGTGCTGTCTGTCCGGTATAACGGGACTGAGGCAATCGAGTTGCCACTGAGTACTGGCGGCCACATGTGCCCACCTCAATGATTCAAGAGGATCACAAATCATGAAACGGACAGCAGCAGCGCTTATGGCTCTCGTTGGGATTCTTTTTGCCGGCCTCTACTACATGGGGAAGAGGCAACAAGAGCTTTCGGTTAAAAACCTTTCAACGCTTGTTCGTCAAGCGGTTGCGCAGGGCCGTATCTTGTTCAAGCTTACCACCCCTGAGGAATTCAAGGAGATAGTCGGGCAGCCGACCAAGGAATGGACAGACGACAGCGGCAAAAGCCTACGCATGGAATATCCGGGTGTTCAGGTTGACTTTGGTGGCCTACGACTGAATCGGCAGACAGATGATCGCCAAAGCAGTATCCAATTCCTGTAGGTAATGTGAAAGAAGCTGGCAGAACAAGCTTCACAAATAGCAGCATCCACAGACAATAGCGGAACACTGCTCGTATTCGCTTTCGCAGCATAAAATCAAGAATCAGCAACAGAACAATCAGCACACTGGCTTGGATAAATACGCCCGCGGCATAATCCCAAAATCCCTGGCCGATATTGTTTAAGCCTATTATACATGTGTTAATTACCTGGTTCATTTTTTTGCCTCCCAGTTCGGCTTATTCTGTTTGCACTCAATCCTTCTTGTTTTTGGCCTTGCTTACAAGTCTACGTAGCTGTTCTGATTCGTCTTTCGAAAGGCCTTCGTGCTCGATCAGAAACTGCATCATTGGAGTCAAAGCTCCGTCGAAGGCGCGTTTGAGCATCTTACGGAACTCTCCTCGTTTGGCATCAACCTCGCTTACGCACGATTTGAAAAGTTGAAGATTGCGGATCCTCTGGATTTGCAGGAGTCCTTTCTCGGCCATTCGGTCCATTGTAGTCTTCACCGTGCTGTAGGCCCAATCTCTGCTCTCGGCCAGCGACTCCTGAACAGTACCCGCCGCGCAGGGCTCTTTCTCCCAGACCACCTTCATAATTTCCCACTCGGCTTCGGTCAGCTCCACGTTCGGCTTGTTGTTCGGGACCATCTTGGTTGTTTTCGATTTAGTCATATATCATACTCCTTATTCTATGGAGTTAGAGTATATTCGACATGTGTCGAATATGTCAACAGAAAAATTAGAACTTTTCATATTTTCCCCCTTAAAATGCCTCGGAAGGGCGATAACCGCATGAAAAACCGCGAATGACGGGAGAAAACAAAAAGCGGAATTACTTTATTAGTTTTGCAATCTGCCTGAATTTGGGATGTTCGGCTGTTCGGAGCAGTTCGAAAAGGGCCATTTCGACAGAAGTGATACGCGCGCCCTCGGCGGCCAATCTGCTCAGCGCGATCTGCTTGTTGTCCAGCGTCCTTGAAGAAATGGCGTCGGCAACTATGTTCACGCTGAAACCTCTGACGAGCAGATCGGCGGCTGTTTGATAAACGCAGATGTGAGCCTCTATCCCGCACAACAAGACCTGGGTCCGCGAGGATTCGTTCAGCTTGCCGATGAAATGATCGGCGCCACAGCAGCTAAAAACAGATTTGTTCATCGGCTCAATGTCAGCCAGCAGCCGGGCTATCTCAGGGACGGTTGGTCCCAGAGCATCCGGGACCTGTTGACACCAGAGGATAGGTATGTCGAGGATATTGGCAGCTTTAATAAGGATTTGAACGTTCTTGAAAAGCGCGTCCTTGCCGTGCATCAACTGCGCCAGCTTGCCCTGAACATCGACAACCGCCAGAGAACAATTTTCTATGTCAAGCATCCCTACCTGCTAACTATGATGGTCAGGCGGACCGTTTTCTCAGCTTGGGTTTCGCTGGTTAATTTTGCATTCGGTAACTCACCGCCAGTGATCATAGGTCTTGGTATCGTCATCAAACTTGGGCCTTCACCCTCTATTGCCGCAAGGATCTCTCCGCCGGGCATGCGCTCAGCCATGCTGTTCAACACACCGAGATCCTTCGCAAGCTCGATACGTTTTTCGTAACTGTCCTGATCGATGATTTCACCTATCTGCTCGGTCGTGACAGCGTCAACCGTCACCTGTCTGCCATACAATTCGGTGTCAATGAACATTGTCGCCGAATCCAGGTTAGGCCACAGGCCCTTGAGATCAGCCAACAGTGAGTTCAAGCCCTCTCTGCTGCATCTCAGATAATGGATGCGCCTGTTTGCTTCGCGGACGTCACCGATGGAGTCTGAGAGATCGTTTTCTTCGATTACCCTGTTGATAATCGCAGCAACTTCAGCCAGAGCACTCGTCTTCAATTCCAGCCTGCCGCTGAACGCCAGCGCGGCCGAAGTATCGGGAACAGGTTTAAGCATTTCGGTGCCTAACGGAGGCTGATGATCGACAGCTACCTGGGGTTGATGCAAGGCGGTCTCGGGCGCTACAATCGTGTAAATCACCCCGGCCAGGATACCGACAAGGGCGATCATAGCCGCGGCCGACAACATCCTGCGACCCAGCAAATGTATTCTTCCCGCCGGCTGATTACGAGCCGGTTCCTCTTGCGCCGGCGCTGCCGATGTTCCGGCCAGCGAGGCCTTTACGCCCTGCAGTATCTGAGGCGGCGCCTCGGCGCAGGGTAGCGAACCGACCAGCATCCTGCATTTTTGCAGTTGCACCAGCCGCCGCTCAATTTTCGGATCGCGAGCTATCAGCCGTTCCACCTCCGTACGTTGCCTGGCCGCAAGCTCATCGTCGATGAAGCCGCTGAGCAATTCATCAATACGCCCCTCGTAAGCGTAAGCATCCATATCGGAATCTTCTTTCATCGCGAAATTGCCTCCAAAACCTCTCGCAACCTGCTCCTGGCCCGACTCAATCTGCTCCTAACCGTGCCCAACTCGATATCCAACACTTCTGCAATCCGGGCATAACTCATGCCTTCGATGTCCCGCAGTATAACCACGGCTCTCTGCGCTTCATCCAGTCTCATTAGTGCCTTGGTTGCTATTTCGTACAACTCCTTTCGTTGAACTACGACAGCCGCATCGGGCGAACTGCCATCGCTCAGATAGTCCTTCAAAGCCTGCCTTTCCTGGCTACCATACTGTTCCTGCTCGGCATCCAACGACCTCACTGTCAGCCTGGCGTTCCTCTGGCAGTAATTGAGCGTCAGATTGACTGCAATTCTGAAGGCCCACGTGTAAAAGCCACTTCTGCCCTCGAACTTGTGCAGATTCTGTATTATTTTGACAAACGTTTCCTGCGTGAGTTCCGCGGCATCATCCGGGTCGGCACATATTTTCAGCACAACGTTGTAAATGCGATTCTGATACTTGACTACGAGACGCTCCAAAGCCGCTGAATCGCCTTGTCGGTACCGCTCAACTAGGGCTGCGTCGCCCACGCTGAAATGGTCCCTCAATGCCTGTTGGCGCCAAGCATCAATATTTGCCGCTTCCGTCACAGCGTTTCTCCATAATTAGACCAATGTAGCCCCAAAAAGTTCCTGTAGAAAGCAGGCAAAATGGGGCCTAACCGGCAAATATAATCGCACACAGTCACTTTTCGGTCAATTGAATTTCGCAGGCAGAGCAAATTTGGCCGTCAGTCAAGGAACGAGAGAGAGAAAACAAAAAGGGGGCCCATACCTCAGAAGTGGGTACGGGCCCCTAAGGACGCGCAAAACAATAACTTACCGATTCACCATCTCATCTTCAGGCTGTCTTCGGCCGTTCCTCAATCGCGAAATCCTCAACGTAGGCCCACTACGCTTCCGGTTTCGCTCAATCGATCACGACCAAATCCAACCTAAATCTGAGCGGAGAATTCGGCAACTTATTGTTGTGCGCGCCCTAAGTGACACAAATTCTGAAGCCATTTCAGCCGCAGCGCCTTTTGCCGCCTAATACATCCGAACGCCGTCAAAGAACACCAGAGTTGATCCGCCGCTTTGCATATTGGCTGGATCTCCAAATCCGAAGGAAACTCGTTGCCAAGCGGTGTCCACGAGATGCCGTCCGCCGAATGAGAGCCCGCATCAGTGAGCCTGTTTGGCTCCGCCAAGCCAGGAAAACCGCATTCCGCGGCTAATCTGCCGCTTTCCGTTTTTTTTTCTTGATGAAAGTCGGCTGATCTGGTATAAATGACGCTGGTCGGATCCCGCAGGGTTTTGGCAGTCTCGGTGTCGCGGCCAAGTGAGGATTCGCAGTCTTGAGTCTGCAGTTCACGGCAGGCCTGCAAAGGAAGGAGTTGAGATCAAATTGTAAACATCTGTACGTGACAAGAATCGTATAGACAGCATGGTTATTCTAACTTTTTTGAAGGAGGAACGTTATGTTCAAAAGGCTAAGAAGCTCGACAGCAATCTGTGCAGTGATGGTATTGGTTTTATTGGCTACAGTCACCGGACGGGCCGACTGGTTCGAGACATTCGACGGCGATCCGCTCGACTTGTCAGCCTGGCAGTTCATCCCCCTCCCGGACGTGACCAAGACATTTACCGACACGATCGTAACCGACCCCAACGGCAACAAGTACGTTAGCCTGGGCGAGACTACCTCGGCGGCCGACAACGGCTCGCAATTCGGTGCCGGATTCCTGGAAGAAGTCTTTACCGACGTCCGTGTTGGGGCCATTGTAAATGTTACCGGCGATGCATCCAGGGCTCACCACGGTCTTATGGCAAGGCTGAAATACATCATTGACCCGGATGGTTCGATAACCGGCATTCCTGGTTTCTTTCCACAGTCGGTCTATGTGATGCACATAAACTGGGAAAACGGTCCGGCTAACCTGAGAATCGATATCGAGAAGGTCGTCAACGTGACAAACATCATGACGAACTCGGAGGAGCTGGGTTTGGACGTCTACGCACGGGGTCTCAATCACGCCCGCAGCTACTACGCTGAGCTGGATGTTGTCGGCTCGGGTCCGGTCTATGTGACTGGCAGTATCTACGAGTACAAGGGCGGTCCGCTCGTGGTAAGGACGGCGACGATGGTGGACACCGGCGGCAACGATCCATGGGAAGAAGAAGCCGCCAACGATGCGCCGTTCCTGGACGGCGCCAGCGGCATCTTCGCACAGAACCAAAATGAAACACCGCCGGGCTACCATACCACCTTCGACGACGTCTTCAGTACCTCTGCGGGGCCGGCAGCGGTTATGCCCAGCCCAGCCGATGGTGCCGACGATGTGCTTGTTGACGCCGCGTTCAACTGGATCGAGGCGTCATTCGCGACATCGCGCGAGCTGTGGCTCGGCAAGGCCGGAGCGATGGAAAAGGTCGACCCGGCGCCGGCGGGAACCACCTATGCCCCGGGCAATCTCGAGCTGGGCCAGACGTACCAATGGCGCATTGATCAAGTCGGCCCGGCCGGCACCGTTCTCGGGCACGTCTGGACCTTCACGACTGCTGAGTGCCTGAATGCTGACGGTTTTCAATCGCATGCCAGTGACGCCGAACTGCAGGCCGCCTGGCCCCACAACATCCCCGGCGGGTTCCAATATGTTTTTCTCGCCACTGACAGCCAGGGCAACAAGTCAATGCAGCTCGATATGCAGAATCAGTATGAGCCTTACTTCACCGAGGCTACCCGGACGTTTGACGGCCCACAGGACTTCAGCGCGTTCGGCGTCGAGACAATGTCACTATCGTTCGTCGGCCGGGACGACAACGTCGAGCATCCGTTCTACGTGAAACTTCAGGACGCCGCGGGCCAGAGCCTCAAGGTCGAGCACCCGTTCACGTATGCATGTCAGTCGGAAATATGGCGCCAGTGGGACATCGCCCTCGAACAGTTCCGTGCCGCCGGAGTAGACCTGACCAATGTCACGAAGATCACTGTCGGCCTCGGCAGCGGAGCACCTTCCGGCCAGCCGGCCGACGACGACAAAGACACCATATTCATCGGCGAAATAAGCCTGTGCCCGGCTGAGTGAACGAACGGCAACGAGCTCGATTTGCGTGCCGATGCGAACGGCGATTGGAGGATCGACTTCAAGGACTTCGCCATAGTGGCCGACAATTGGCGAAATGGCGCTACTGGCCTCATGGCCGTAACCAGCGATGACACGTGGCCGCGTAGGCCCGTGATTCTATACCTTTGGGGCTTGCACTGACCGATTCGGTGCAGGCCCCCGTTGTTGCGTTGGTGCTGCAGCCGAACCGCTACCGGTACGTTACCTGCTCGAGAGCCGCCAGCGTCAGGTCAATGCCCTCGGCGCCGATCCCGTAGTGAGTCACCGCCCTGAGCCGGGCGGGCCCCACCTGCAATATCTTGACACCCTTGTGGGCGAGCGTCGCCACAAGCTGCTCGGCAGAGATTGTCTGGCCGGCCACGTCGAAATAGACAATGTTCGTCTGCACCCGCTCGGGCTCGATCAACAGGCCCGAAATCTCAGCTATCCCTTCGGCCAGCCGGCGGGCGTTGTCATGATCTTCCGCCAACCTCTCGATCATCTGCTCCAAAGCCTCAATGCCGGGAGCGGCGATGATCCCGCATTGCCGCATGCCGCCACCGAGAGCCTTTCGATTCCGACGCGCTTCGTAGATGAACTCTTTCGAGCCGCATACCAGCGAGCCCACCGGCGCCGATAGCCCTTTCGAAAGACAGAAACTGACCGAATCGACGTGCCGGGTCAGCTCCTCGACGTTCACGTCCAAAGCCACCGCGGCGTTGAACACCCTGGCGCCGTCGAGGTGCAGCAACAACCCGTGGTCATGGGCCAGCGCCGCGACCTGCTCGATGTACCTGGGGCTCAGAGCCGCACCGCCGCAGCGGTTGTGCGTGTTCTCCAGGCATACAAGCCGGGTCCGTGGAAAGTGCACGTTGTCGGCCCGAATCGCCCCGGCGATATCCTCCAGTCGCAATGTCCCATCCGGCTGGTTGGCGATGGTGTGCGGGTGCACTCCGCCCATAGCGGCGATGCCCCCGGCTTCGTAAAGGAACGTGTGCGAGCGATCACCCAAGATAACCTCGTCGCCGCGTCTGCAGTGACTCAGCACGCAGACGAGGTTGCCCATCGTCCCGCTGGCGACCAGCATCGCGGCCTCTTTTCCCATCCGCTCGGCGGCCATCTTTTCGAGCCGTATCGTCGTTGGGTCTTCCTCGAACACATCGTCGCCCAGCTCGGCGTTACACATAGCCTGCCGCATCGCAGCCGTCGGCAAAGTGACAGTATCACTACGCAAATCAATCGTTCTCACCGGCTATCTCCCGTAAGCAAATATCCAAAACCGAATTCCTTTGGTGCCAGAATAGCAAATCTGCCAGACAAATAAAGTCATTTCGGCTCCGTTTTTGCCTTATCCCGGCATAGGCAAGCTGGCCCGGAGCAATCGCAGCGGCGAGATTGGCTCATAGCCACGAAGACACCAAGGCACTAAGCTACATTTCGACATTGGACGTTCGGTGTTCGATATTGGATATTCAATCCCCCTGTATTCTGTGTTCTCGCTTTCTGACACATTTTTTCTTCTTGTCCACCCGCCTACCACAGCATACAATCTCTATGGCGTAGATTTTCCGATTTTCGAGCCGGACGTAAAGGCTCCCCGGCCGGCCCGTGTTTTGCGGGTCACCGACGGGGACGGAGTCTTAGCGGCCGTAGACCGCGAAAGGATGAAGGGTGAATTATGAAGAGTGAAGAGTGAAGTGAGAAATGTTCTCATGGAAAGGACGTTTGAGTTTGCTGTGCGGGGCTAAATAGAAGCTCGGGGCGAAGTAGTATGAAGGATGAATGTGGCTATCCTCTTTCACTCTTCACCCTTCACTCTTCACCCTTCACACTTCACTCTTCACCCTTCACTCTTACTAATTTTGGTATTGGCAAGTTTTACTGTTAATACGCATAATTGCGTGCTAACAGGTTAGCAAGTATACTATTTCATGAGTATTTTGTGGCCAAAAGGAAGATTTACATTAGCGTATCCGGTATTGACAGTAAAACTGTATAATATTATGTTAGGGGCAAGGAGGTCTAATGGCAAGTAAAGCAGAGGAACTGATCGATAAAGAACTAGCCGATCGTCTTGACAGAGTAGCTTTTCATTTCCAGCAACGTGATTCTATCAGGGCTGAACTTGAGAAATGTATACCTTCAGACCCTTCGGGAGATCCATTAAAAGACAGCAAGATCAGAGAACTTGTAACTAAAATCAATAACGAAGAGATTGGCATGCTTTATGAGCTTGTACATCTACGTGACAATGCTGCCAAGTACTTCAAGGTATTCCAGCATAAGCTCAGCGAACTTGATGTCATTGATAAATTCAAGCCCTTTAGGATAGCATCCAACTATGTCAATACTCACAAACATGGTACAAGAGGTGGGAACCGTCCAAGCGCTAAGCATGATTATACAGCTTTTATCCATGCAAGAAATCCAGAGGAGAAACCGAGTGCAAAAGACAAGGTATGCGACGTAAGATCAATGATCAATTATGAAGGAGAGCTATTTGATTCAGTTGAATTAATTGAGTCACTCATTCGTATTTGGGAAATGTTTCTACGGTATCATACCAAACATGACTTGTCCCACTTCGTTGAACAAATAAGCAATGTCTTTGCTCGTCGGCAAGGACAGACACTCTATTCGGCTAGAATTCCTGAAGGTGTGCTTGATGATGCTAAAGTTAATGCTGATGCCAGGAAACATTTAAGATTATCACAACCCTAACATGGTGGTTCAGTTCGACGCCGCTGACGCGTTGCGACTGACCACCTGCGTTGGGTGCGGAAAGGAAGAACATGGAGCGTCTGCCATCGGATTGGAAGCACACTCTCGCACAGTGCAACATGGCCCTTGCCAAGCGCGAACTCGCGGGCTTCTTCCAGATGGCGAACCGTGCTGCGGAGGAACAGGGCCAACAAGCAGTGTTCCCGGCCGAGTTCGTGCATGGCTGGAATGAGTTCTTTGCAGACCCTTCCTACGAGACGGCCGTTGATTGGTTCGAGAAAGCGCCAGAGCTTGCTCCGATGGTCTTCGAGTACTTCCAAGGTAGTTGCCCGGGAGGGCACCTATACCGAGTAGGGATCCCCACCGCAGTCTCATTTCGGATAGGCGACTACAGTCTCGAACTCCCTCTGGCGTCCTTCGGGAGTCTCTCCGAGCTAACGACATCCGAGTACCAGCACTTCCCCCGTCAGTTCCATGGCGAGGCGATCTACCACGCCAGTCGCACGGAGTTTCTCGGACACTCTTGGAGCATCATGGTAGCGGTAGTGAATGGGTCGCCCTACAAGCTTGCCGCAAGCGTTGAGATCGATGATCCCCGTGTGGCGATGCAGCTTATTCAAGGAGCATTCGAGGCCTGTGAAGCCCAACTGGGCACCTCCACCGAAGAGAAGCAGGGGCTCTTCATTTGGGACAGAACAGATGGCAATGTCATTTTGCAGACAGCCTCAGTTATGGGTTCCGTTGCCATCAACATCTATGCGACATCCGCTGGCGTTGGGCGCCGGCCGAAGTCATGAGGGACGCCCAATCGGCTAGCCGGGGGGATTTAGCCCCCCAGCCCCCACACCACCCGGCGTGCGGGTCCGCACCGGGCGGTTCCCGGAACAAGTCGACCCGTAGGCAGACAGTCAGGAGCCACTCAGAATCACTCCTGTGGAGAAAGGCCAATCCATGACGCGCCATAAGAACACTTATCCGGTCGGATTCAATATGTCTTACGAGCACATGGGGACACATTTCCCCGTTCCAGGTTCGGTCCTTCGTCGGTAACCACATGGTAACCACATGGTAACCACATGGGGCCAGCCCTGGAAATAGTACTTAAGGGTTGATAGTATGTGTCACTAATAATGTCTTGTACTGCAATATGCCTATTTTGAAGAAAGAGGAAAAAGGGTCATGGAAATAGGGGGTCGCCCATATAGGTTCTTGTCAAGAATACATTGGCAATGCTCCTATATTGAGATCCGAGTACCGACCCTTTAAACGCCCTTTGGATTTAGGGGGCCATGATATGTTCTAGAATAGTCACAATCAATACTAGTTCGCCAGATGTGCTACATGGCGATTCATTCGACCCTCAATCGTTTCGCGATCTTCGGTCGAATGATCTTTGCGTTGTGTCCGAAGGAATTCAACAGTGATTAAAGGTACATGTTTGTGTAGGCAAGTGGCATTTTCCATTATTGGCCCTGTCATTGAAATGGGTAATTGTCATTGCACTGAATGCAGAAAAACCTATGGTTCTGCATTTGGAACTGTAGCTATATGTCGAAAAGAACAGTTCCATTTTATCAAAGGTCAGGAACTTATATCTTCCTATAAACAAACCGAAAGAGTAACACGCTATTTTTGTAAGTCATGTGGATCACCTCTTCCTATGCTTGAAGACTGGGATCCTTTGGTAGGTATTCCAGCAGGATTATTGGATGATGATCCTGGAATGGTCCCTTCACAGCATATTTTTGTTGCCCATAAAGCCTCTTGGTGGGACATTACAGATGATAAACCACAATACCAAGAGTGGTCACCAGAATCGGATCCTTCTAAACGGGATGATATCACTCCCCCAGGATCAAAAAGTCAATAGTGAAAAATACAACAAGCGAGTGCTAGGGACCTCGTACCTCGGCCCCAGACTCGCAACGCTTGGCTTGAGAAGATGATTCCAGAGGCATACACAAAGGATTTTATTGAAAGCCTGCCACCCCAAAAGCGGCAGGAAAAGCTCCGGGAACTTGAAACAGTTCTAAACGCTAACCTCAAAGGCTGTGCCGATTTGAAAGGGTGGCAGGATCGTCTGTACTCGCTAATCGAGGAACTCAACGGACTCGGTTTCTTCCTTGGGCGATGGGACTATGATTCTGAAGTTGAGACCTGGGGCGGGCCCAGTTACATGGATCCGACAAGGCAAGACGATCTGTTGCTCAGGTCGCAGTTCCCTGTCGGGGTCACGCTCGCATGGCAGGATTATGAAGAACTAAACAAGAGGCAAGCCGAACAATGAACTGCAGTGTATCTTCCAAAACGCGTGCGGTTTGGAAAACACTCAGTTCGGACGTTATCCCAGCAGCATACTAACAGATGACAAGACGAAAGAAGAAACTGTCACCCGAACAGAAAGCCGCAAAGAAAAAGCGGCAGAAAGAGTATATGACAGTCTTCATGAATGGCAAGCAGAAGCGGGTTAAGCGTCCCCCCACAATCGATGGTATTCCTGTTGATGAATTCATCCGGAGAAATGCTGATCCTATTTGGCTGCACCAAAATGAAATGTGGGAATATATTGATCAGAATGAAGAGCGGGATGATACTCTCCACGATGACCAAGATATTCCATTTAATGAATGACATCCGGCTTGATTGAGACCGCTCGCAAGCTCGCGTTTTGTCAGCCGGGGTGTTAAGTGCAATATCGTTGGGAGATCAAGAAGATGAAATGTCCTGCATGCTCCTCTGAGATGGACCAAGGCAAAGCCTATATACGTGGTACGGCACTCGGCTTCCTGTTCGTAGGTCTTTCCCATCAACACTGCTGGTTTAAGTCCCACGCCACTGGCAGAAAGAAGATTATTGCCCGCAGTGGCAGCGGGTTCTTAACACGGGCCGACGCAGAGCTTGTGAATCCACAGGCATATCACTGTGAGGATTGTGGAACGAGTGTCATAATCGGAGCAACGAGCACTTAACAACAGCTTGCACTGGAGAGCACAATGATCTCAGTAAAGAAGATGATTGCCACGATTGTGACACTCGGATTGTGTGTGAGTATGTCGGTCGCAGAAGGTAGACCGTTGGAGGAAATAGCGCTGGTCAGCGAGGGTAAGCCCAGCGCAACAATTGTTGTTGCGAATAATCCAAGCGCCTCAGCCAGACTGGCGGCCCTGGAGCTACAGTATCATATCCACAATATCAAGCCGAGGGCAGGGGCAGTGGAAGCCAGCTTTGCTACACCAACCCGAAGCTTGTGCAAAAGGTCGCGCAGGTAGGTCGCGATTATTTTGACGGAAAGAAACTGCCGGACGGCTTCAAAGCAATGGGCAATTACTTCCATCACCCCATGGAGCCGGCGATGATCGGCAAGTGGAACTGTTTCCCCTGCTTCATGCCGGACGTCATATCACGCGAAGTAAGGCGCTACCACAAAGACGGGATTCGCGGTGTGTTTCTCTGTGGGATCGGCCAGCAACTCGACTATTACCTGTACATGCAGACTGCCTTCGACGTCAATACCGATTACCGGGAGGTAGTGGATGAGTTTTTCGCTCTCTATTTCGGCGGTGCCTCTGAACCCATGAAGACGTTTTACTACCGCATTTCCGAGATCAACCGCCAGCAAGGGCTTGTTGGCACCAGCCTCGAGAGATCCTGGGCAAAGCTGGGAACTCCAGAGCGGATGAAGGAGCTCGGAGCTTATATCGATGAGGCTGTAAAGCTTGCCAAGACGGATCTTGAGAAAAAACGTGTTGAGACCTGGAAAATGGGCGTGTGGGAATATATGAATGCCGGTTATCGCCAGTTCTATCATCGCGCGAAGGATTAAGCGTCGTGCACCCGCAAAGGACACTTCGTAGGAATTGTTTCCGGCTCTGTCTGAAAACTCGATCTGGCTTCGAGCGGCTCATTTTTCGCCTGACTGCATCCGGCTGCATCGACGATAAAACAAATATCGCCTGCTTAGCCGTCTTTGCCAGGCGAAAAAACGCTCGCTCTCGGGCCGACGACGGAGTTTTCAGACAGAGCCTATGCTATTTTTTTTCGAGGTGATATTTAGCTTTCAGAGAACGATGGTGATTACACGCATTTTTTCACCAGGCACCTTTTGGCGCCCCTGAAAAACGACCGGGTAGCTGGCAGGATCGCATATGCCTTGGTCTGGCGCAATTCCAGCAGGGGACATTTCTGGGTCCCGACCCCAGGTCACCCGGACGCCGACGATCTGAGGACGTTCCGGCAGGATTCGTCGACGGTGTTCGAGGACGATCTGCCCGACGTTTACAGGATGTCTCAGCCAACCGGCCGGTAGCCCGTATCAGGGCGTGATATCTCACACCATTTGCTCGACGAATCAGTTGAGCCGTCGAATGCGGATGTTCCGGAACTCAAGGTGTCCGAACTCGGCCTGGATGCCCACGTGTCCCCGAAGGTTCTTGATATTACTCGCTGTGGTGATCAACGTGCCGTTGAGTTTCACGCTGAGGTCCTCGTTTTCGCACGTAATCTCGTAATGATTCCACTCGCCTGTGGGATGGTACGCCTTGGCGAGTGCATCGCGATCGGACTCGTGTTCGAACGGAGGCGCGCCATAGGGGATCATCGTCGCAAGAGCCCTCTCCTCCGTTATCGTATCCTTGCATTGAACCTGGTAGCCATTGTCGGGCCAGCCGTTCTGGTTGTCCTTGCTCGTCGGGGCTGTGCGGATGAAAATGCCGCTGTTCGCCTCTTTTTCCAGGAAGCGAAAGTCCAGCTCAAAAACGAAGTCGCCGAATTCTTCTTCGGAACGCAGCCAGCCGGCGCCCTTGTTGAGGACCAGGAGTCCGTCCCTGGCCGAAAACGCTGCGTTGTTTTCGATGACCCACCCGTCCAGATCGCTGCCGTTGAAGAGCGAGACATATCCTGCATTGTCGGTATCAATGTTTGTGCCCGCGCAGCCCGAAAGCAACACAATGATTAGCGGAATGATAATAACTGTTTTGCTCATGATCTCGTGTCTCCTTGAATCTTGAAGCGGTGCAAGACGTTGCACCTGGCATTTCTATAACCTGTAGATGTCCGGCCGGCGATCGACTATGTGGCCTCCGGTGTTCGCCGGGGCTTTCGACAGGTCGATTTCGGTGACGGTGTACTTCAGAGTCTCGTCCCGGTTATTGCACACGACCGCTCCGTTGGGGCCGGTGATCAGTGATTGTCCCGGGTGCGTGAACACTATGAAGATTCCGTTTTCGTACGACCGTGTTCTCATCATGCAGAGATTCAAGTCCCCGTGCATGCCGTAGGTCGGATTGAATATCACGCGTGCGCCTTTTAGCGTGAGCGTTCGCGACGTCTCGGGCCATCGGCGGTCCGCGCAGATCATTACACCGAACAGGCCGAAATCGGAGTCGTATACGTCGAGATGCCTGCCCGGCAGGTACTTGTGATCGTGTGTCTGAATGTGCGTCTTATCGTACATCCCCACCAGCACACCTTCGCGATTGTAGATTAACGCGGTGTTGTACACTCCGCCAGTTGCCTTACGGGCGCACCCGTAGATGACCCAAGTTTTGGTTCTCCTTGCCCAGTCGGATATCGCATGTGTGTACTGTGAACTCTCAGGATTGATCGCATATCCGCCAAGATCTTCTTTGGTCACCGATTTCTCTGTCACCACATACCCGTCAAGAAAACCCTCGGGCGTGATCAACACGTCCACTTCTTCCTCTCGCTCGATGTCGGTCAATATCTCCACAAGCTTCGTGTGATTTGTCTGTATCGCGCCCTTTTCCGGATAGACTCTTATTTGTGCTACCTTGATCTTGGACAAAGTCTTCTCTGGCTGGGCTTTGCCCTCGGCCAAGACCTTGGAGGCGCCGATGCCTGCAATTGCGGCTGCTTTGAGAAAATCTCGCCTGGTTTGTCTTAGCATTACCGTCCTGCTTTCCTTTCTGAGTCCACGTACCTTGTTCGTCTTAGGGGCGAAGGGCCGCCCCATCGGCTACTGCAAGTCACAGTCGTAAAGTATCCTACCCTCGCTGATCGCCCGGCGGCTGGATATCTCCACCTGTTGACGCATGGCATAGTCCAACTGTCGCCGCTGATCGGTCGGGCACGCCTCGAATCCCGGCATGTCCGCCCGCGGACGTTGGGCCAACATCTCCCTGCCGGCCTCGATGATCGCAAGCGCTTCGAGATACTCGGGGCAGTCGCTATCGGCGAACTTCGCCAGGCATGGGCTCAGCCTCGGACGGTCGAAGCTCACCTGCGGCCCGGCGTTCTGGTTGTGGGTAGCCAGTTGTGTAAAGGCCACGCCCGTCAGTTCGGTGAGTCGCTTGAGCTGCTTGTCGTCGAGCGGACAGCGGCCCGCAAGATTCGAAGGGTAGGCACAGTCATAGCGAGGATAATACGGCGCATTGAGGTCGATCCATGTCACGATGCGCTCGAAATCATCCTGACTCAGGTTGACGCCGAAATGTCCCGAGCGAATCACTCGGATAAGCTCGCTGGCGTGTGAACCCCACGAAGTTGCCCCCTGCATATCGGATGGCCCGGCGCCGATGGCCCTGATATATTTCTTGCGCCACAATTCGTTGTAAGAGGCGTTGAACGTATTGGTCCGGTCACCCGCAAGAATGAGCGTCTTGCCGGCCTCCTGGCCGTAGTCGTGACACTCGACACAATGTTTATCGAAAACCGGCTGCACTTCGCGCATGTAGCTGAACAGACGCGGCTCTCCCTTCCAGCCGTTAAGCTCGCTCGCCGGTCGCTGAAGCGCCATCGGCACTTTCTTGCTCGACGGTTTCGGCGCTTCCCGGCGATTCTCATGACATCCCGTGCAGCCGGTGACCTCGCCCGATTGGGCAACCGTCCCGCTTCGCATGGACTGCACCATCATTTTCTTCTCGTCGAGTAACTGAAAGTAGACGAATTTGTCCGAAGGCACTTCGAAATAAGCCGAGCCGTCCCGGGCGACAGGAACCGTGCCGAGAATTCGCTTGTTCTCGAAGCTGTGCCAGTTCAGAGCCGGACAATGTACGCCCTGGCCGCCCCATTGCGCGTGTGTCCAGAAACGCTTCTCGGGCGACTCGACCACGCGCAGGTATTTTATCGCACCCGGTCCCACGCTTTCCATGTGCGTTCCTTCGTAAACGTTTGTAACGAAGAAATACCCTTTGGCGTTGTTGAAGTCACGCCGCGGCGGTACAACCATAGGCCGGGACCGGCGGCCCATCGGCATGGGATCGAAACACCCGGGGCCCTCGGTGTGGAGCAATATCTCGTTGCCAAACGTGTCGAGCAGGTAGATCCCCATCTGTTCGCCCTTGCCGGTCATCCGCGAGCAGAGGAAATACTTGTCACTCAACGGATACGGATCTTCGTATTTCGGATTCACCTTCTTGAAATTGTCGAATCCATACACGTCGGGTCTCGGGCCCGCCTCGACCACAAGGTCGATAGAATCAGCGGTCCACGTGCGGACGACCGGCTCCGGGCCGTCGACACCCAGCCGCCGATCGATGATCGCCAGCGCCCCCCACGGGCGGTCGTGACACGAGCCGAAGATGCACATGACTTGCTCGGTGCCCGGGATTGCGCGGGCGTCGATCACGCCGCCGGGCGACCACGTATTGTTGCCCCAGTAGACCGCCTGGTTCGTGCCGTCGGGGTTCACTGTCCAAAGCCCCTGAGCGTCGCCGAAGTTGCGGTCAACGTACTCCCAACGATCGTAGAGTATTCGCCCGTCCGGCATCAGTGCGGCGTGGCCCTCGTGCAGTGTGCTCTTGCCGATCTGATGAATGTTGGCCCCGTTGCCGTCCATCTGAAAGAGGTTGCCCATGATATGGCGGTTGCACATGCAGTACTTGGGCTCGCGCGTCGAGGAGAAAACGATGCTGTCATCGGGCAGATATAGCGGATCGAAATCCGCCACGCCGAGCGCCGAGGTCAACTGCCTCAATCCCGTTCCGTCGGCGCCGATCTCATAGATGTGATAATCGTCCTTGATGTCTCTGCGCATGGAAAAGACGATTTTTTCGCCTTCAAAATGAACCTCCGGATCTCGCACAAGACCTTCGGAAGTTTCGATCAGAGTCTCGACCTTGCCTCCTCGAGCAAAGTCGATAGTCTTCAACGCGCCTCCGCCTTGAAAGCTCTTTGTGTTGATCTCGCCGGTCTTGAATATCGTCGCCGTGTTGTGATGATCGCTCTTGTACTGCGCCCGCATCACAAAGAGAACGAGATCGCCGCTGACCAGAGGATTGGCGATCAGCGTTTCGCGCCGCAGCAATTCGAACTGTGCCTGATTCGGCCGCCGTTCGACATCACGCAGTCTGGTCAGATACTCCCTACCTTTCGGATACCCGTCGCCGAAAGTGCTCACGAGATCGTCAATCGCCGCTCGCAGAGCCGTAGTTTCTTCAGGCAGGATTTCAGATTTGCCAACAGCCGGCAGGCCCAAAAGGAAAGCCGCCAAAACAATCGCAGAAAAACCTCGAATATTAGCCAACATTCTTTACCTCAACAGCAGTTCATTCACGTCGTAAGATTTCTATTCCGATATGATACCAAATCTACCGCGAGAGTTTAAGTCTCTTTATTATCTTGACCTGGATTTCCGAGATAGTATGTGACAGACAGAATCGCCCTTGTGCTTCGGGCCGGATCTGATATACTGGGCGTTCAAGGATCACCTTTGGATTCTTTCTTGTTGCTGCGTTCGGTCGCGGGTCGAAACGCGCCCTGGTGTTCGCTGTCGGCCTGGCGTGTATACATTCTTGTGTGGTTGAAGGAGTACTTGCAATGATTACAGGCAAATCTCGTCAATTGGCAATCTGCATCTTCGCGGGACTTATCCTTTTGGGCTCGGCGACCCTGGCGGCGGACTGGCCTACCTACCGGCATGACAACGCGCGAACGGGCTCTACTTCTGAGTCGCTGGCGGCCCCGTTGGCGCTGGATTGGGTCTATGTGCCACTCTATCCTCCTCGCCCGGCATGGCCCAGGCCTGCCGAGCGCCCAAGGGAAGGTTTCGAACTGCGCCATCGGGTCATTTTCGACGATGCTTTTCAGGTTGCCGCTGTCGGTGACCTGGTTTATTTCGGGTCCTCGGCCGACAACAAGGTCTACGCCCTCGAAGCGGCAACGGGCAAAGAACGCTGGTCATTCTTTACCGGCGGCCCGGTTCGCCTCGCGCCCACCGTCTCGGACAATCGCGTGCTTGTTGGTTCGGATGACGGTTTTGTTTACTGCCTGAAGGCCGGTGATGGCAAGGTGCTCTGGAAAGTGCGTGGCGGGCCCAACGGTGAGAAGCTCCTGGGTCACGGCAAGATGATCTCTCGCTGGCCTATACGCACAGGCGTGTTAGTCGATGAAGGGATCGCATACTTTGGCGCCGGGATTTTTCCGCACGAGGACGTTTTCCTGCACGCCGTGCGGGTGAGCGACGGATCGCCCGTCTGGAAAAACGATACGATCAGCCAGCAGAGCGCGAACCGGGACGACTTGACGCCGCAGGGGTATTTGCTGGCTGCGAAGGACCGGCTCTTTGTGCCCTCGGGCAGGGCGTTGCCCGTAGCTTTCGACCGCACGAACGGGCGGCTGGCCTTCAAATCGGGGTACGGGTGGAGGGGCGAAGCAGCCGGGGGTGTCGTCGGCGGCACGTATGCGCTGTTGGCCGACGACCAGATCTATACCGGCACGCAGAATCATCTTCTGGCCCTCGACCAGAGGACCGGCCGGACGGGTTTTGCCTGGTTCCCGGGCAGGCGTCTCGCGGTGGCGGGGGACATGGCCTACATGGCGACCGGCCGCGAGCTTGTGGCGATGGATCGAACCGCCTACGCAAAGGCAAGCGGACGGCGAAATTCGCTCGAGTACAGGATCAAGTCGCTTACGAGCCAGGTCAGGAGTGCTGCCGCAGGCAAGCGCGAGAAACTCGAGCAGGACCTGAAGACGTCGCGCGAGGAACTGGACCGGCATCGCAAGGAGAAAATTGCGCCTACGGTGCCCTGGCGCGTCCGTAGTGACTGCGACGCCGAGTTGATATTGAGCGGGAATATGGTAATCGCCGGCGGCAAAGACAAGGTCAGCGTTTTCAATCGAAACAGCGGCGAGATGGTCTGGAGCACGAAGGTCGAAGGTCTGGCGCGCGGCCTGGCTCTGGCCAACGGGCGTCTCTACGTCAGCACAGACAAGGGCAGGATCTACTGCTTTGCATCGGTAAAGATTGCCAAAGAGAGAAATCCGCTGGTTCGTCCGGTTGTCGATCCTTATCCGAAGGACGATCTGACGAGTGCGTATGAAGCCGCCGCAGAAGCGATCCTGATGGAGACAGGCGTCAAGAAAGGCTATTGTCTCATCCTCGGCGCCGAACGCGGACGACTGGCGAGGGAGCTGGCGCTGCGCACGGAGCTGACCATTATCGCAGTCGAGTCCGATCCCGAGAAGGCTCTGGCGGCGAGACTGGCGCTCGATGCAGCGGGGCTGTACGGCGAGCGCGTGATTATCGAACAGGGTGACATTTCCGAACTTGCGTACTCCAATTACTTCGCCAATCTTATCGTCTCCGACAGTCTGCTGGTGACGGGGAAAATCCCGGGCGATGCCGGCGAACTTGCTCGGCATGTAAAACCCTGGGGCGGTTCGATCTGTCTCGGTGTGCCCGCGAACGCTCCGGCGAAGGCCAGGGCTGTGACATCTGAGAAACTCACCGGCTGGCTCGCAGGCTCACAATTGGGCCAATGCCGGATCAGTCAGACGAACGGAGTCTGGGCCACGTTGAAACGCGGGGCGCTGTCGGGCGCCGGTTCATGGACCCACCAGTACGCCGAGCCCGGCAATACGGCTTGTAGCGACGATCAGCTTCTCGGCGGTCCGCTTGGCTTGTTGTGGTTTGGCGCGCCGGGACCGGCGCCGATGGTCAATCGTCACAACGCCGCCGCCGCGCCGCTTGCGGTTAACGGCAAGCTCTTCATCCAGGGTGAAAACAACGTCATGGCGCACGATTCCTACAACGGCATGGAATTGTGGAAACGCGAAATCCCCGGCGCGATGCGCACCCGGCTCAAGAGGAGTGAGTGCGGCAACTTGGCGGCGTCGCAGGACAGCATATTTGTCGCAGTCGCAAGCAAGTGCCTGAGGCTCGACGCCGAGACGGGCGAGACTCGGGCGACTTACAATGCTCCCGCCGGATCGAAGTGGGGATACCTCGCTTACGTTGACGGCATTCTCTACGGCAGCACATTGACGACTACGGGGGTATCCAGTTGCGTCCTTGCGATTGACACTCAAGACGCCAAGACGCTGTGGACTTGTCAGGGCAAGAACATCATAAACCTGACGATCGCCCTCGGCGACGGCTGGCTATTCTTCGTCGATAGCTCCCTGTCTCCTGATGAGCGCCAGGCGCTGCTGAAACTGGACAAGTCATTCTTTAGAAGCCTCAGCGGCGAGCAGGCGGAGAAGGCCGAACAGAAGCAGAAGAAGCTCGATGTCCGTCGGGTCGTTGCTCTGGATGCGCGGACCGGAGGCAAGCTCTGGAGCCAGGCGGTAGACGTGACCGATTGCAGCCAGATCGGGATCGGCGGCGGCGAGCTTACGTTGATGTATCGCGAGGGTGTGATTGTTCTCGGCGGCGCCAATGCTAACGGCCACTATTGGCGGCAATTCCTCGCGGGTGAATTTTCACAGAGGCGCCTGGTGGCGCTTTCGGCCAAGAGCGGCGAGGTGCTGTGGGCGCGGGACGCCGATTACCGCCACCGGCCCGTGATTGTCGGTGATAGGGTGATTGCCGAACCCTGGGGGTATGACCTCAAGACGGGCAGGCAACTGACACGGCGTCACCCTGTCAGCGGCACCGAGACGGTGTGGCAGTTCTTCAGGCCTGGCCATCACTGCGGTGCGATTTCGGCGTCCCCCCAGATGCTCTTGATGCGTTCGGGTGACACCTCCTACTACGATCTGATCGATGATAGCGGCATCCGGCATTTCTCCGGCCAGCGGCTCGGATGCTGGATCAATGCTATCGCTGCCGACGGACTTGCCCTCGTGCCGGAAGCGAGTGCCGGCTGTATTTGCCTGCATCCTATTATCTGTTCGCTCGCTCTCGAGCCTCGAGCGGATCACGTGCGGTGGGGGATCTACAGCGCCGGGCCGACAAGTCTCCCGGTTAAGCGTCTTGCCGTCAACCTGGGCGCCCCCGGCGACAGACGCGCCAGCGACGGCGAGATGTGGTTCGGATATCCCCGGCCGGGACTACCTGCGGACCGAGAAGCGATGGGGTTTTCATTCCGGCTGCAAACGGAATTCTTCGAAGGCGGCGGATACTTCAGGCAAAACAGCGAGACCGAGCCGGTAGCCGGGGCCAAAGACTCATGGATTTTCAGCTCCTGCGGTCGTGGTCTCAAGCGATGCACCGTGCCGGTCTTGGGCGAGGGTGATGAACCCGCCGATTACACCGTCAGGCTTTATTTCGCCGAGCTGGAAAACGAGCAAGCTGGCAGCCGGGTCTTCGACATCAAGCTCCAGGGCAAAACGGTCCTCGCGGGCTTCGATTTACCGAAAGAAGCAGGGGGTTCGCACAAGGCGGTCGTAAAAGAATTCCCGGGCATTCGAGTCACTCGCAATCTGGAAATCGAATTGGTGCCGAGCAATGACGGAACTGCGCAGGCCTCCCACATGCCGATTCTTTCTGGCGTCGAGATCCTCTCGACGGTTTCACTTGTGCGCCGCTGATGCCTTGACGAGCGCACCGTAAATCGCGTTGCGGTGCTGTTTGTCGTCCATCTGCTCGGGGTGCCACTGCACGAACAGACCGAAGCCGCCGTCGATTCGTTCGAGGGCTTCGACGATGCCATCTTCGCTGTGAGCGATGATTCTCAGGCCGTTGCCTATGTCTCTGACGGCCTGGTGATGGTTCGACCAGACCGACGCCTTCTCGGCGCCGAGGATTTTCGCCAAAGAACTGTCGGGCTCGATGTGAACCTCGTGATATCCGCGGTGACCGACCTTGGCGCCAACCTGAGAGGGAATATCCTGGATCATCGCCCCTCCGGCGACGACGTTTGTAAACTGCATCCCCAGGCAGACCCCCAGCATGGGTTTGCCGCCTTGAAGCCACTTGGCAATCAATTTACGTTCGAAGTCGTATCGCTGCGAGGTCAGCGGTACGACCGTTTCGTGCGGCTGCTCCCCGTAGGCCGAAGGGGGAATATCGGCGCCACCCACAAGGACCAGACCGTCCAGCTCCTCAAGATATCGCTGCAGGATTACCTCACTATCAACGGTCGGCAATATCACCGGGGCGCCGCCGTTTTCCGCCACCGCCCGGACGTACGCGAAATTGACAAACGCTTGTTCTTTGCCCGTGTCCTCATCGGTTTTGTAGACACTCGTAATGCCTATCACGGGCGCCGAGGCGCTGTGCTGGTTTTGGCACCCGGTCGCCGCTATAAAGACAGCAAACCACAATATTACAAGTACTCTTCTCATGAGTCATTCCTTAGCAAGCTTTATCCGGAATTCGTGGATTCCTTGACTTTTGCGATCTTCTTTATTACCATACGATAGAACTTGAGACTCGTATGATCGATAGTACCGCTGAAATTGTCAAGGCGCAATTATGCCTTGGGATTTTGTGTTGACCGATTGGGCTGGGGAGAATTGATATGGTAGCAAGGAGATTTCTCACGAGGGTGTTTGTGCTGTTCGCTGTGCCAGTGCTGGTTTTTGGGCCAGCGGCAACATGTGATGCTTGTTTTTCCATTGTTGTCGGCAAAGGGGCGTCGGTCGACGGACACGTGATCGTCGCACACAACGAGGACGACGGCGCGCCTCAGGTTGTGAACCATCACAAGGTCCCGCGCAAAAAGTACTCGCCCGGCGGCAAAGTTACGCTGCGCAACGGCGGTCAATTGGATCAGGTCCCGCAAACCTGGGCCTACATCTGGTCGGAAATGCCCGGCATGCTTTTCTCCGACAGTTATATCAATGAGTGGGGCGTCAGCGTCACTTCGGACAATTGTCCCTCCCGAGAGGACGAGCCCGAAATCACCGACGGCGGCATAGGATACATGCTGCGGGCCCTGGTGGCCCAGCGGGCGCGGACCTCGCGTGAAGGCGTCTTGCTGGCCGGCAAGCTGGTTGAGCGATTCGGCTACATTGACTCGGGCCGGACGTACATTATCTGTGATCCCGACGAAGGATGGCTTTTCTGTGTTGTCAACGGCAAGCACTGGCTGGCCAAGCGAGTAGCCGACGACGAGGTGGCAATGGTGGCGAACACGTATACCGTTCGCGAGGTCGATATTTCCGACAGCAAGAATGTCCTGGCTTGCGATGATATCGTCGAATACGCCAAAGCAAGGGGTTGGTATGATCGGCAAGAGGATGGGCCGTTTGATTTCGCCGCCGTCTATGCGAATCCGGGGTCGGCTGTCCATCCGTCCAATCTTAACAGACAGCGGAGCGGCCTGAACTATATCACCGCCGAGCCGATTGGGACCGGCGCCGAGCTGCCCTGTTCCGTTGTGCCGCGATGCAAAGCAAGTGTAGCAGCGCTTATGCAGGTTCTGCGCCACGACAACAATGGCAAGCAAAGCAATCCTTCGGTTGGTCCTGAAGAAGGCATCTGCAGTATTTGCAGTGGCGCCACACAAACGAGCTTCGTCGCCCAGTTGCGCAGGGGGATGCCTCGTGATATCGGCATAGTGTATTGGGCCACTCTTGCTCCGCCTCGCACTTCCGTTTACATTCCTTTTCACTTTGGCATTTCCGATTTCCCCCCGGGGTATCGCTCGATATCGAAGAGACCGTCAATGGATTTTTTCTCGGACAAGGTGAGTCCGCCGTTCAAGGCTGATCCGCGAGAGGCCTTCTGGACGTTCTCCAACTTCCGTGACAAGGTCGAAGGCGCTTCGGCGGATGTGGTTGACCGAGTGAGAGTTCGCGCCGAGCAGATCGAGAAGCGTGCCTTTGCTGCGCAGAAGCCATTTGAAAAAGCTGCCTGTCGGTCGTACGCCGAAGACAAGACGGCAGCGGCACAGTTACTGACCAACTTCTCTCATGGAATCTATCTGTCTTCTCTTGAAACCATGGAGAGGATCATCAGTGATATGGCAGACACCGAATGAGCCGTCATATGAAGATTTCGTCGAGAGTTGTTATTCTGTTGCAGGCACTACTTCTTGTTTGCTGTTGGCAGCCGTGCATGTTGGCGGCAGAGGCGGATTTGAGAATGAAAGCGAATGAATTGGCCCGGAAGTATCTTATCATCGACACGCACCAGGATGTTCCCTATCGTCTCAAGAAGAAGATGGAGGACATTTCAAAGAGGACCGAAGGGGGCAATTTCGACTACCCGAGGGCGAGAGAAGGGGGGCTTGATGCGGTATTTATGGCCGTCTATATTCCTGCCGAATACGAGGAGAAGGGCGGCGCTTTTGCTTTCGCCAATGAGGGGATTGACATGGTGGAAGGTTTTGCCCGGGATTGGCCCGATAAATTTGTTATGACGTGGTCGGTCGCAGATGTAAAAGGTCAGTTCGGCGCCGATAGAATATCTCTGGCCGTGGGAATGGAAAACGGCGCGCCGCTCGAAGGCAATCTTGCCAACGTGAAACACTTCTACGATCGCGGCATTCGCTACATCACACTCGCGCATTCCAAGAGCAATCATATTTGCGATTCGTCTTTTGACGAAGTACGAAAATGGAACGGGTTAAGCCCCTTCGGCAGAGAAGTTGTAGCTGAAATGAATCGTCTCGGAATGATCGTGGATGTTTCACATGTCTGTGACAAGACATTCTATCAGATCATGGAGCTTTCAAAGGCGCCCGCAGTGGCGACACATTCGTCTTGTCGGCATTTCACCCCCGAGTGGGAACGCAATATGGATGACGAGATGATAAAGCTCCTGGCCGAAAAGGGCGGCGTGATTCAGATAACTTTCGGCTCGATGTTTGTCAACGGTCAGGTGAACAAGGTATCAGCGAACCGAAAGAAGCACATAGATGAATATGCAGAGGCCAATAAGCTGACAGGTGATGAGAAAGAGAAGTATACCAGAGAATTTCTGAAAGAGAACCCGATAGGCGACGCCGACGTTGCCGATGTCGCCGCGCATATCGATCATGCGGTGAAGCTGGTCGGAATTGATCATGTGGGCCTGGGGTCCGATTTCGACGGTGTCGGCGACCATCTACCCAATGGTCTGAAGGACGTCTCATGCTACCCTAATCTGATCGGCGAACTCCTGAAGAAAGGATACAGCGAGCGAGATATCGGCAAGATATGCTCCGAGAATTTCTTGAGGGTATGGTCCGAGGCCGAAAGGATCGCCTGCAAGTTGCGATCGGGCAAATAGCTGCGAATTTTCTAATCTTCCTTTTCTTTCTTTTTCAACAGACTCTTCAGGCCCTCGGTAATGCCTTTGCCGACATCCTCGGCGCCTTTGATGACCCCTTCGCCAATACTCTTGCCGGCTTCGGTTGCGCCTTTTCCCACACCAGTGCCGGCCTCCAGAAGCTTTCCGCCCGTTTCCATCAGGATATCCGGCAGGGCACCGAGTTTGCCGAGTTCGGATACGAGCGAGCCCAGCATCTCGTCGGGCAACAGGCCGGCCCCCTTTTCGGCGATTCCTCCGGCGATCGCCAGCAGGAGCTTTCGGGACAGAGCAATTGTGTCGAGATCGTCTTGCCCGCCCAAATTGGTCATCTTGATAGGAGCGAGTTTAAGGGTGAGAGTGTCCATCTTGCCTGGTACGGGCAGCAATTTCACATTTACCTTTATGTTGGTGACTTCGAGGCTGTCTATATGGAGTTTCTTGCCGGCAGGCCCGGATGTTTGTTTCTCCTTGGCAGGCAGTTCCTTTATTATGTCCTGAAGGTTGTTGCCGGAGATCCCTCTCTGCTCAAGGACCACGTTCACACCGTCGAGCGTTATGTCCTTCATGTTGACAACGTCACTCAATAGAGACCTGGCCTCCACAGTGACCTGGCCTTCTCTGAGTTCGAGAAGTGTATCATGCTGGTATCCCGGAGGGTTATTGATCACGAGGTTCCGGATGCCCAGTCTGCCGCGCAGGATTGAGAGGTCAACTTCGCTTACGCTGACCCCAACGTTCAGCGCCTTGGTTGCCGCCGATTCGATAGCCACTCCGAGGGCGCTGTTAGCAAACAGCCTGACCGCTAAGGCAGCAATGACGATCAGAATCACTGTTGCCGACAGTACGATAGACAACATTTTGCGCAGCTTCTTCATTTCTCAGCCCTTTCCCGGCTTCCACCCGTTACTATCTGTTCGTATTCCTCGATTTCTCCACCTTTGGCCTTCATCGCTGCTAACACGGCATTGAAACGGTCGATCAGGGCCGTCTGTTCTTCCCGGAGCTTGTTGATACTCACCAGCAACTGCTCCTTGACCTTGGCATGCAACTCAACCTCCGCCTCGCCGATCTTCTTGCCCTTTTCCGTCAGCTCAATATCCGATTGGGTTATCTCCTCGATCGCGTCCTTGATCTTCTCGGTGGCTTCGATAACCTCTTTATTTCCTGTTATCCTTGCTCAGCCACAGCGCCGAGCTTCTCTTCTATTCGGACAGAATGCCAGATCAGCCTCGAAGGGTCAAGGTATTTGGACAGTTTGGGCAGTCTTTTTTCCTCTGACAGCACGCCGGTAAATGCGGGCCGGGCAACTTGGCGTCACTAAAATACGTGGGTGCCGTTTGACATTTCCATCCGACTCGATTATTCTGCAGTTGTCCAAAGTCGGCTCTGTTGAGAATATGCTTTTTGCAGAAGCTCTCAAAAGGAAGCAACAATGCCTGATGCCCTTGCCATAGCTTACTACAATCTTTCGGCAATGCTCGATGCCGGCGTTCCCGTGCTGCGCTCGCTCAATACCGTTACCCCAGGCATGAAGCCGCGCATGCGAAAAGCCTTTCTCGCCTTGGCCGAGGGTGTCTCGCAAGGCAATCCCCTGGCCGAAACGATGGTTCAATATCCCAGGGTTTTCGGCCCCGTAGACGTGATGCTCGTCGAGGTTGCCGAGAAGTCCGGCAATCTTCCCGACCTGATCGGGCTTCTGTCCAAATGGCATGAGATATCTCACCGGATGTTCAAGAAGATGCTCTCGGGATTGATGCTGCCTGGGCTGGTCCTTGTCATTGCCGCCTTCGTCTTCCCGCTTCCCGGTTTCGTACTGGGCGGATGGGATGTAAATTCTTATCTGCAAAAAGTAGTCGGAATTCTCGGGCTGTTCCTTGTGCCGGCCGCTGTCATCGTCTTGATAATTCGCTTCACACCCAAGACGGGGCCTCTTCGCAGGGCGCTCGACAGTTTGGCCCTTCGCATCCCTGTCTTGAGTAGAGCTATGTACAGGCTCGCTCTCAGCCGATACTGCTGGTCCTTCCACATGCTCTGCAAGGCGGGCGTGCCCGTCACCGATTGTGTCGAGATGTCGATCGCTGCAACAGGCAACCTCGTCGTGGGCGATCTGTTTAGGCCTGCCGTCGAGAGCGTCAGGGCTGGCGGGACTATGGGCGAGCGACTCTCGCCGAGGCTTCCCCTCGAACTTATCGAGATGTGGAAGGTAGGCGAGGAAACAGGCCAGCTTGACGACATTTCAAAACGCCTCGCAGACACCTATACAGAACAGGCGGAGTTCTGGTTCGGCGAGTTCTCCCGCTGGTTCCCTCGCTTCGTGTATCTCCTGATTAGCATCATGCTTATCTGGATGATCTTCCAGATCGCCAGCAGTATGTGGGGAACATTGGGAACGCCGGGAACGTACTGAGCAAAGTGCAACACGGTCAATCTTGTTGGCCGTATGCCAAACAGCCGTTAGAGCGAGAATTTCTTCTGGAGATCCGCAATGGCGGTCTGCACCAGCTTCAACTGGTCCTCCAGCACGCGAACCTTTTGTGTCTCGCCGTCCAACTGGGTCGCCAGCGCGTCGATTCTACCCTTGGCGTTCTTTGCCTCGGCGAGAGCCGCGTCGCGCGAGTTCGTCAGTTCGGCGACCTGCTTTTCCAGCGCATCGCGCGAATTGGTGAGTCCCGCAACCTGGGATTCCAGTTCCTCGCGCGAGCTGCTCAGTTCCTCGCGCGAGCTTCTCAGTTCGGCAAGCTGCTCCTGCAACTGTGTGCGCGAGCCGCCAAGCTCATCGACCTGTTTCTGCAACTGGTCGCGAGCCTTTGTCACCGCGTTCACCTGTGCCTTGAGGTCGTCTCTCTCGATCTCGGTTTGTTCCAAGGTGGCTTTGAGGCTTGCCCGCTCGTTTCTGTTGCAGCCTGCCGGGACCAGGGCAAACGCCAACACCATCATACCTGTGAGAATCCGCATTTTTTTCATCGTTTCGCTACTCCTTATCTCTGGACCACATTTGTTTGATTAGGAATAATGACCCTTCACACCATCGTTTTCAGATTAC
>JADHXR010000197.1 GCA_016782865.1 Phycisphaerae bacterium | reverse complement strand
GATGATTTTAGAAAATCACGTCGAGACCTGCTCCTTGAACCGGGAGTACCGCGTCGATGATCAGCACGTGGCTTGCTCTTTTTCTCTTTAACCGGATTGGGTTTGTCCATGAATTTGACTCCTTCAATGTTAGCTCACAGTTACTGTTCCTGCCACAATTTCCAGACTTGCATTGAACGCTGAAGGTGCTCGCGCGTATTGTCGGGGATCCCATAGCACATCAGTCCAATGGGACCATCATAGGCAATCTCCTGCAACAGGCCCAGCAATGCCCGGTTGTCGAAATCGCCCCTGTCCAGTGGTTGAATGAGGCCGCCTGTCCAGGCCTCGGCGTCAACTTGGGCCCCATTGATTGTGACAGCGAAGATTCGATTGGCGTTCTCCCGCAGCACGATGCGATGATCCTTATCGCCATCAACTTTGAGCCAGTGACAGAGGTTAAAGTTCGCCCCAACATTCGGATGATCGACCTGCTTTACCACTTTCAATGCGAACAAAAGACTCTCAGTCCAATCATTGGTATGATGGTAGATGGAAATCTTCAGATCGGACTTGGCAGCCAGGTCACCTAGTTCGTGAAGGATCTTGACGGCCGGTTCCATGCCGCGCGGATCGCCGGGCGGAAATCCACGGAACAGTACCGAGACCGTAACGGGCCGACCCTTGAGTTTGGCCAAGGCCTCTGGTACACGCGGATCGAAGGCCGGCTTCCCGGGATTGAGATTGACTGTCATGTAGACCAGGTAGAGCTGTTGGCCGACCTCGTCGAGCGCGTGGAGATTATTGTCCATCGTCTCACCGAGCCAGAGCGCATAGCCCACACCGTCGAATCCCAGTTCCTTGAGCAGCTTGGCCTGACCGGAGATCGATGGATTTGCGACAGCCGGTAGTTCCATACAGAAGCCGTAGAGTCTCGGTGGCCAAGCGGGCTTCTGGCCGGCCCCGAGCAGGCCGTCAAGCAGGAACGCTGTAATGATCACGACCCACAACAATCGAATATGGTGACGATTCACGATTCTCCTTGCGTTGCCATAAGATATAGTTCTGAGACCATATTCTATATAATACGCATTATGGCCTTATTCGTGAAGAAGGCCAATAAAGAACGTTTTTTTTATTGGTGTGCATCGTTAGGTAAAACAGGTACTTGGGACCGTTCCAAGATTAGAGGTTCCCTGTTGCCTTTCCGACGCTATAATCACTCGTTATGTGGAAGACAACTACATTCTCATTAATACCCCGATCAAAAGTGAAAACGCAGTTAAATATTTTGACATTCTTTATACTGCAAGTTCCTATTATGGCTCAGCTTATTCCATACCCTGACGCCTTGGATAACGCGTCAATTGTCCAATCCTCAATTGACAATTTGGACACAGAAGCAATGATCATAGGCAACGGGGACATCAATGCTCTTATCTATTCTGAAAACGACCAGCTTGTAATGCACCTGGCAAAAAATGATGTTTGGGATGCGCGTTTGATTACCGAAGAGGACCCGCCGTTGCTCAATGTTAACGTGGAGGAGCATACCTGGACAGATGGCGGGCGACCAGCCAGTTGGAGCCATCCCTATCCAACCCAGACTCCCCCTGCTGTTATCCGGTTACAATCCATAGGGGAGGTGACAAATGCCAAAATAGACCTGAAACTGGGCCTGGCCTCGATAATCACAAGTTCCGGCAAGGCCACTGTCCGTGCCCTGGCGCAAATGAACGTCTACTATATGGAGACGGACAGAAACGTAAGCCTGGAAGGGTTTCCTCAGAGCTTTCTCCCTGCCGCAGAAAAAACCCAGGCTAATGGTGTACTCATTGTAAAACAGCATCTTCCTGAAGATCCTGACTACCCAGGGATGGATGTGTTTTCTGTGCTGGAAACCAGGGGAATCCGCCATGCCATCGCCATAGTAACAACACGGGAGTCTTCAAATGCTTTATCGGATGCCACTCAATTGGTGAAAAGCGTTTTAGACCAGGAACCTGAAGCGATAGTTCAGGTACATGAGAAACAGTGGCTACAATTCTGGTCCAGGAGCGGCGTCAAGTTGGGCGACAATGATTTACAGAACTGGTGGTACAGGCAATTATATTATCTCCGCTGCCTTTCCCGGCCCGGCGCTTATGCCATCGCCCTTCAGGGCGGATACAACAGTAAAGCCAACTGGCATGGGACCTGGACCATGAACTATAATGCCGAGCAGACTTTCTGGCCAGCCTTCTGCACCAACCATGTGGAACTGTCTGAACCATTTATTGATTTAGTTAATGATTATCATCCCCGTGCCCGTTGGTATGCCAATACGGTATTTAATAGTGAAGGGGCAGCAACACCGCATAACTTATGGCCATTTGAGCCAGATCCCAAGCAATGTGTAAGTGTCAACAAAAGGCAGTTGGCATTTATGCCATGGAGCTATGGTATAGGAACGGCAGGACATATGGCTCACAATCTCTGGATGCACTATGTATATAGTGGCGACACCATCTATTTAAAAGATAAAATATACCCCATAATCAAAGACTACGCTCTGTTCTATGCTTCATTTATCGAGAAATGTAAACTGGACAACGGTAAGGTAGTTTTCGGCCCCAGCGTGGACCCTGAACATACTGCTTTCGGGTGGGACAACAGCCCTTATGATCTCGCCTGGTCGCGACACACACTTAAGGCTGCCATCCAGGGTGCAAACGACCTGGGTATTGACTCCGATTTGGTCAAACGGTGGTCAAATAGTCTTAGCAAATTGCCGTATTATCCTGTGTCCGGGGATGTCATAAAGGTCGGCGATAGAGAAGATGGTTATAATATTATTACACCGATCGTCCCTTTGTTTCCTGCAGAGCAGGTATCCTGGTTTTCACAGGAGAGTGAGAAGGATTTGTTTAAACGTACCATCCAATGGATAGATAGCAGATATAACAGAAATAATTCCGTGGTCATGCTGAATGTGGGCAGGGCGCGTCTTTCCATGACCGATGATGCGTTGAATGACACAAAGAACTGGTTCAAGGGCAAAGAGCAACCCAACGGACTCTTTTACTGGAAGGCACACGGATTTTATATGTCTGAACAGACTGCAGTATCCGGTTTGATAACCGAGTTTCTAATACAAAGTGTTGACAATATTGTCAGGATCTTTCCGGCCTGGCCTGGTAACAAGGAGGCGGAATTCAGTAATCTGAGGACGCGCGGTGGTTTCCTGGTTTCTGCCCGGCAGAAAGATAGTATGATCAGCGACCTTACCGTGGAATCCACCGCCGGGGGAGAATTGAAGCTTGTGAGTCCGTGGGTCCCAATCGGAGCTAAATACCCTAATGGCAGTGTATTGCCCCTCACGCCGGATTCGGTCGGCGTTGTACGAGTTAGCATGAAAAAAGGACAGAAGCTTGACTTTGTAAAGGAACTCATCCCGTAACCAGGAGTAAACTGACTGGAGGCAGCCAGCGCATTTGTTCAACGATGAACAGGCAGCAGGTCATCTGCCCCGAACCAGAAGGTACACTAAACAGGCCGTCGAAATAACGATCAGGAATGGCGTAATTTTGTGAAGAGCCAAAAGCCCGTTTGAAGTCAGTTTCTCAACATTCAGCAGCCCCCAAACGGGCATGAACTGCCATCTGGAGGCTCAGCGGTGTAAATGCCGGTAATTCAATAGGATAGATTGGATGTCACGATGGTCCCATTCACCCTTGACAAGCGCAACCTGTCCCACTTTATCTGACGGCATTCAAGGCATTTCAGGCGCATCAGGCAAGTGCCTGCAGTACTCTTTCGGGCGTTATCGGAATCTGGGTCAGCCTGGCGCCGATTGCATCGTAGACGGCATTTACAAGAACGCCACCCATGCAGATGATGGCAGGCTCGCCAGCTCCCCTGGAGGGCTGGTCATCCGCCTCTATCAGCACCATCTCGATCTCGGGCACCCAGGAGAAGCGAGGCAACTCATATGAGCCGAAGCCCAGATCGAGGACCACCCCGCCGGTGAAGTGGACTTCCTCGGTCAGTGCGTAGCCCAATCCCATGGTGATACAACCTTCGGTCTGCAGCGCGACGCCTTCGGGATTGATGACAAGGCCGAGGTCCTGCGCGCAGACTACACGCTTGACCCGTATGGCTCCGGTGCTCTCGTCGACTTCGACCTCAGCGAAGAGAGCGACGGGCACACCTACGTCGTAGCCGCAAGCTACCCCGTAGCCGCGTCCGCTGGGGCCTTCGGCAGGCGTCCAGCCGAATCTTTCCGCCCCGGCATTGAGGACCGCATGGAACTTTTGGTCTTTGATATTCCTCAGGCGAAAATCCAGCGGGTCAATTCCCGCACGGGCGGCCATCAGGTCGATGTGCGATTCTCGCGCAAAGCTGTTGGTGTTGTTGTCGGGCCCGCGCCATGCGCCGGTCTTCAAAAGATGCGGCTGCTCACCATTTCGCAGTCGGCTGTAGCGGGTAATGCGATTATTTGGAATGTCGTAGAACAATTGGGCGCCTCGACCACCCATCCCGTGGATGGCGTAATCCCACATGACGATCTTGCCCGAAGCGTCGAGACTGGACTTTATCTTGATCGCGGCCGCGGGTCGGAACGTGTCATAGAAGAACTCATCCTCTCGAGTCCAGACCAGCAGCACGGGTTTGCCTGCCTTCCTGGCCAACTTTGCCGCCTGGATGGCCTGGCCGTTGTCAATCTTTCCTCCGAATCCGCCTCCCACGAAGGGAACAATCACGCGGACCTTCTCGGCGGGCATGCCCAACTCGCGAGCTATCTCCGACGCATGAAGGTACGGTGTTTGGGACGAGGCCCATACGGTGAGATTGTCACCTTCAAACTGTGCCAAAGCAGTGTGGGTCTCCATCGACGCATGGGCAACATAACCGTTCAAATACGTTTCCTCAACCACCTCCACGGGGAATCTGCCACCTGTCTGGACATTGCCGGCCTTGCTGTCCACATTGCCCTGGCCGGCATTATTCATGAAGTAATCGAAGACGGTCTTGTCGTCAAAACGCGGCTCAGGGATATCGTAATCGGCCTCGAGCTTCGACAGGGCGTTCTCCGCCTGATCGGGATACTCGTGCAATACGGCCACCAGTTCACCATCTCGGACTACCTGGTATCCGTCATGGCCGTCCACCGCAGAGGAATCGAGGCTCTTGAGCCTGGCGCCGTGCGACGGAGGCCGCAGGACCCTTGCGTGCACCATGCCGGGAACTCGGAAGTCACCGGTATACATGGCCTGGCCCGTCACTTTCTCCACGGCGTCAAGGCGATTGACAGGTTTGCCTATCAGATTGTACTGGCCGACAGTCTTGATCCTGGGCGCGGTCTGCAGACGCCTCTCGATTGTCCTGCCTTCGGTCAGTTCGGCGTATGTCACTTTGCGAGACTCTTGATTCTTGTCAAACACAACGCCGTCTCTGACGGCCAGTTGGTCCTTGGGCACGTTGAGCCGCAAGGCGGCCAGTTCGATCAGGACGGCGCGGGCCTCGGCCCCGGCAGCCCTGAGAATAGGTCCGAACGTCGGCGTTGTCGTCGAGCCCCATGTGGCACCGTCGTTCGGGCAGCGAGCCGTGTCCGACATGACCATCTCAACCGATTCCAGAGACACGTCAAGCTCGTCGGCCAGCGACTGGGCCAGGGAAGTCATGATGCCCTGCCCCTGCTCGACCCTGCTCGTATAACACGTGACTCTGCCGTCTTCACCTATATGAAGATACGCGTTAAAACCGGGGCCTCCACCTGTGCTCCCCCATCCACGCGACATGTCACCGACGGCGAACAGGATTACGATTCCACCGCCCAGACCCTGCAGGAATCCTCGGCGGCTGACAGAATAGGGACTCTCGTCACGGCCGCTCTCGGCGACCTGCAATTTGTCATCGTTCATCTCTACCTGGCTCCTTTCATTTCCTGGGCGGCATCTTCGATCGCTCGGATGATCCGAGTATGCGCTCCGCACCTGCACAGGTTGTACTCCATGCCGTCGATGATTTCCTGCCGGCTCGGCTCTGGATTGCTCAACAGAAGACTATACGCATTGAGAATCATGCCCGGCGTGCAGAAGCCGCATTGGAGAGCATCATGCTTTGCAAACGCTTCCTGGATAGGATGCAGCTTTCCGTTATTGTCCAGCCCCTCGATGGTAAGAATCTCCTTGTCTTTGACACCACCGACGGGAATCACGCAGGAACGGAGAGCCATGCCGTCCATGATAACCGTGCACGCACCGCAAAGACCTTTCCCGCAGCCGTACTTTGTTCCTGTCAGACCTAGATCGGTGCGCAAGACCCACAGAAGGGGACGCTGCGCATCGGTGTTTACGCTTATGGCTTTGTCATTGAGCTTGAAAGAAATGTTCTCGTTCATATCGAATGCTTTCTTGGCTATTGATACCAGACTAAAGTTCAATAACCCGGGATTTCCCATTTAACTTCATAATCGGTGCTCCTGCACGCCACATTGTCAATAATACCACAATAGGGGGCTCGATTTCAAGACATTTGGCCATCAACCCGGCCAAGACACATGCCAGAAAGGCCCCAAGACACGCCAATTGACCTTCTTAATCCTGCTGCGGCACAGATTCTGACCGCGGTCATGGTAGACACCAAATCTGAATGTGAGACTACTGGTGAAGAGGCATATGCAGCTGTTGCGGCATAAACTCGCAGCAGTCTTTTGGCCGGGACAAACTGGTACTGCAAAAGTGCCGTGTCAAGGAATTCACATAGGACATTGAATATATGTTCACGGAAGGGGGCGGCCATGAATAAGCCACAACTCGAACTGGCCGATGTCGTGCGCCGCTTCGCCGGTCCCTATAAGCAGCAGTTTGGTCATCTCATGCTGCCGTCGCACCACCGGGCGCTTCAGGATATTGCCGGGTGCATGACTGAGGCCATGGGCGGTGGGCGCTACCACTGCAATGACTGTAATGAAACCTTCTGGAGTTACCATGGCTGCCGCAATCGATCGTGCCCTAAATGCCACGGTCGACAGATTGCGGATTGGCTGAAGTGCCGATCCGCCGAGATCCTGCCTTGCAGGTATTTCCACCTCGTCGCTACGGTCCCCAGCGAGTTGCGCAGACTGTTTCTGCGACATCAGAAGACGTTCTATGGTCTGCTGATGAAGATTGCAGCTGATGCCGTACGTGATCTGGCCGCCGAAAAACGCTACGTCGGTGCCGAGGTAGGCATCCTTGCGGTCTTGCACACATGGACAGGCCGACTGCATCATCATCCGCATGTGCATATGTTGGTTACCGGCGGCGGCGTGACCGATGACCGAACCGCCTGGCACCATGCTGCGAACGAATTTCTCGTGCCGGTAAGAAAGCTCTCGCCCATGATTGCCAGACGGTTCGCTGAGGCGCTGCAGAAGAGCCATCCCGACCTCTTCAAGCAGATCCCGGCTAACGCCTGGAACCGGCAGTGGTGTTCGTACTGCAAACCTTACGGAACAGGTAAGGACGCTGTCCTGCAATACCTCGCCCGTTACGTTTTCCGGATCGCCATTACCAATCACCGGCTGATTTCCATGGACGAAAGCCACGTTACGCTAAAGTACAAGGACCATGACACGGGCCAGTGGAAGACCGAACGGCTGGAAGGTGTTCAGTTCCTCCGTCGCTTCCTTTTTCATGTACTGCCAAAAGGCTTGCACAAGGTGCGCTACTACGGTCTCTGGCATCCCTGCAAAAGAGATCGGCAAGCCCAAGCCCGCCTGCTGCTTGAACTCACTGCAGTTCCTGTCGCGGACACCCCTGTGGTCCTCGTAGGTGATCTTGCCGACGAGGCGCTCGGACAGAGCAGCCTTCAATCTCACGATCACAGCATGAAGTGTCCTAAGTGCGGCGGCACGAACATCCTTCTGTTCCAGAAAATTCGCCGCAGAAAGGCTAACATGGTTACATGGCCAACGGGCGGGCAGTGAGGATTCGCCTCTCCGCTCGCTCCTCAACCCATCACAGACGTAAGACAGCGTGATTGATATCGCCCGGCCGCGCTGTCAAACCATCGCGTTTTCGGCAATCGCCGTAGGCCCACGGTGACGGTATGGCCTCTTGGGCTGTAATCTCAGCTCCATAACACCTTCACGCCACCAAGACCGACTTGATCAACCCCGAAGCCCCTCCGAAGCTCTTGCCAGATGCCTTCATCTTGCCTGGCGCTCAGTCCAATACGGTTTTTCCCATCGGCTTCGCGACGGGAAAAACCATGTCTATTTAACTCCTGAAAAGTGGGTTTTTCAGCCAAAAAGTGGCCCATGTGCGGCTTAATTTGGGGCAAAATAAAGGTCTGTGGAGACATTTTGGGTCATAACGTCACCATATCTCTGCGACGTTTTTTGGCTCATGAAGAAGGTGACTTCCCGAAGAATTCTGATGTTCTACAACTCTCAACGTCAAGGGCTACTTCTATCAGATTGAACCGCCTATCTGACAGACGCGACGAGTGACGTGAAGGCTTCGGTTGACCTTGCCTAGGATGATTCTATCCGGAAGATTCCGCTCGTCATGGCTTGTCTTCAAAAACGATAATCTTCTGTTTCTGCGTAATTGGCTTTCCTTCGATAGTGCTACTCGTTGTGACTATGTTGATGCCTGGCGATCTGAACTTGTGGAGAATCTCCGAATACGAAACATAGTCATTGATGACTGTGCCATCACCAAAGTCAACCGTAATGAACTCACCTTTCACTCCCTGCAACCAGAATCGAAACAACACAGCCTGATTGACGACGATGTTGTTCGTAGGCGTATGCGTCATGAAGATCGTCGGAACTTTGTTTTCAGGATCAGAGTCAGTGAATACCTTCACTTTGCAGAAATCAATGTCCTCTCGACCCTTTTCGTCCTTGATCCGTAAGGTGGCAATGTACACCCCAGGCTTGTCAAATGCCTTCTCCACGGTGATTCCATTTACGCTTTTTCCGTCAGGAAGAATCCATTCGTACGAGATGATCTTGGTTCCGAAGCTAAGCGAGTTTGATGCGTCAAACAGAACCTTTTCTCCTGTTGAGACGGTCTGATGCGGGCGAGCCACAGCGTACAGCGACTGCTGGTATTGTTGTTCATAGGTAGTCATGAGCCATGGATACAGATTGAGTCTCCGATTGCTCCTGCCAGCATCAAGATCGGCTTCTGACAGGTAGTTACCGAGATGAAGATGTGCAAAGTTCCCGGAAGGCCCCGTCTTTCCGAGCACTCCGATCTTCTGACCTCTCTCAACACGCACTCCCTTTTTCACCTGCGAAGGAATGGAATCAAAATGGCCGTAATCCCAGATGAGACCATCATCATCCCGTATGACCACAAATATGTGGCCACTTGCTGACGATAGACGTATGACTTTCCCCTCAGTACAGCTTATGATCTCCTCCCGACCCTCATACCCAGCGAAATCTATGCCGTAATTGTGATAGGCTTTCACTCCACCCGGACAGCCATCTGCCCAACCCAGGTGAACAACTTCATTATACGACTGCATACCGTGCGAGAACAGTGAATAGTCGCGTATGGGGAAGCCGAACGGGTTTGTGCGCACAATGGGATCGTTTGCATCCCAAACGGAAAACTGTACTCTTCCTGGTATGGAGAGCCATCCAGACGTGGTGTCAACCTGGATTCTTACTCCCTTAATTTCGGTTGGCATTATATAAGGGGCACAGATTAAATGTAGCAATCTGCCATTGACCTCGACATTCACTTCTGCTCTTCTGACTTTCCCTATTACGCTATCCCGATGTTCCTCAACCGATATCAGTCGAATCGATCTGTGCGAACTATCCTTAAGCTTGAACTGGTATTCTTCGTTAACGTCCAGATAGACGATTTTCTGTTCTGAGTATTTCTTGATCACTTCGTTGAGGGTCTTGATCCTGTCATCGGAAGCTGCCTGGGCAACGATCGAAAATGTATATAGAAGAACAATCCCTCGTTGGATCCTGTTCATTCTTGATCATCTCCGTACATAATGTTCGTCGATAGATATTGTAGGGGATATTGGGCAACGAAACAACATTTACCTCCCGCAAAGCTTCCATGGTTGCACCGGCTCATGGGAAGCCGTATAATTCAAATCCGAATGGCTGAGGCTACAGCATTTGTCTATACGCTGCTGAACGGTATTTGCAATAGAGAATGCTTATGGGCAAGGCGAAGGGACGAGACAATAAGCAGCCTGACGATCAAGGACCTGGTCCTACGCAATCTTTTGATGGCTCGGTGACAGGGCCGGGCAGCGAAATCGGGCCGTTCCGGATCGAGCGGGAATTGGGCGGGGGGCTGTGGGGGTGGTGTATTTGGCACACGACACCAAGCTCGATCGCTCAGTGGCTATCAAGAGTCTGCCGGCCGAGGTGATGGCCGATCCCAAGGCCCGGTCGCGGTTTTCGCGCGACGCATGGTTGCTGGCCTCTCAGAATCACCCGAACATCGCCACTATTTACGACGCATTTCAGGAGGCCGAGGGCCTCAGCTATCTTATCCTCGAATACGTCCCTGGCCAGACTTTGGCTGAGCGAATAGCGAAGGGCGGATTTACGTTGATGGCAACTCTCTCAATCGCATGTGAGATTGTCGAAGCCTTCTCGTACGGGTAGGCAAATAATGATGAAAGGAGAAATCATGGGTTCCTCGACACGACTGGATAGGAATGTTGACCGGCGGGACTTCCTTAAGACGGGCGTTTCGGTGGTTGTCGGGTCGGTTGCGGCGGGCTCCGGTGCTGTCGCGGCCGGTGAGCCATCGACGGATCCAAAACAGATCCCCACTCGGCAGCTCGGCAAGACCGGCCGCATGCTGCCGATCCTGGGCTATGGCGGCGCGGGACTTCCCAAGAAATGGGGCAATCCGTTGTCGACCGAAGACCGTGTGAAGCTGGTTCGCACCGTCTACGATCGAGGAGTGCGGTACTTCGATACGGCCGGCAACTACATGGAAAGCCAGTCGATTCTCGGCGAAGGACTGAAAGGCATCCGCGACAAAGTCTACCTGGTCACGAAAGTCGAGACGACCGTTCCGGCCGAGGTCCGCAGCGCCGTCGAGAAATCGCTCGAAGAACTCCAGACGGACTATCTCGACGCCATTTTGATCCACGGCACGCCGGGACTGGAGCAAATGACCGTAGACCGGGCGATGCCAACATCAAGACACTTTCCGGTGATGTGAAGTACACATCTGACGATCGAGCGCTTCTTGCAGAGTTCTGCGCGAGGGCGTACGACAGCGATGCGATCAAGGCGATGAGGATTGATTAATCGGCAAGAGAATGTCGGTTGAAAGGAGAACTGATGTGCAGGCGACCTTTCGCCCCAGGCACTTTCTTCTCCGGCCAAATCGATGATGTTCTAATTTACAACCGTGCAGTGACGCCTTAATAACGGCACTCGTGAAATGGAAAGGCGAAAGGCTGGCAGCTTGAGATGCTGTCAGCTCTTCCCATTTTTTTTGACTAGTCCATTGAATACTATGACGCCCGATAATTTTTTTGGAAATTGTGTCTTTGGCCCAAAAACTGACCTATATTCGGACTCGCTTCGGGCAAAATTGCTATGCACGGAGACATTATGGAGACAAGATGTCACTCTGAGATCGCGGCGTTTTTTGAGGCATGAAAAAGGTGGCTTTGTGAGTGTTGTGTCACTCTGTCATCGCAAGACAGAAGAAGAAACTTACTCCCAACCAGAAAGCCGCCGAGAAGAATACATGACCGTCTTCATAAACGGCAAGCAGAGGCAGATCAAGCGACCACCCACAATCGATGGTATGGATGCAGAAGAGTTCATGCGAAGAGACGCCTATCCTATTTGGCAGCACCAAAATGAAATGTGGGAATACGCTTACCAGAATGAAGACAAGAATGACGAAGACCAAATTTGACCCCGTCAAGACGGATTGCCGGCGCAAAATCGCCACAGCGCTTGATGCTGGTCAGGCTAGACCAGATATTCGTACCGCGGGCATCGCAAATTGTATACGTGGGGCAGGCCTGGTATACTGTAGAAAATGAGGCTAAGCGACGTAGCTGAGCAATGATATATAATGTTGCATAAGAAATATTAGGTCAAGGAGCGTTTATGTCGACGAGCACAAACTTACTGGTTGCGTTCCTTCTGTGCATGGTATTGTGTGTTTCACCAGTATCGGGGAAAGTATTGAAGGTTCCCAGCGAACATCCAACGATTGACGTCGCTATCAGCGTCGCTTCCGACGGCGATACTATCCTGATAGCCCGCGGGACCTATGAGCATACGAGCCTGAACATTAACAAGAGACTGACATTAGCCTCAGACTATGTGAACACGAAGGATCAAATTGACATTGACGGGACCATCATCAAGGGTGTGCGTTCACAATTCCAAAGGTCACTTTTTTGGCAATGAATAAGGTTTTATAGTATTAGCGTGATTATGATAAGAAGTGACATTAGGTCTCATCTATTGAGAAACGTCAAGTTGGTGAGGGCAACAGTGAAGGGG
>JADHXR010000061.1 GCA_016782865.1 Phycisphaerae bacterium | reverse complement strand
TCGCGTCCCCGTGATTGCATTTTGCCTCCCACCCTAAAGATACTGTGCGATCAAAAAAACATGGCTCAGCCTAACACCAATGCCTGCGTGACGTGCACCGCTGCCCTGATTTTTTGGAAAGGATCTTTTTACACCGATCAGTTGGAGAGACAGGAACGGGCAAGGAACTGGTAGCCAAAGCGATTCATGCGGTAAGGCATTCGGATGAGCAGTTCGTGGCGGTGAACTGCGCGGCCTTGACCGCTACTCTGCTCGAAAGTGAACTTTTTGGTCACGTCAAAGGCGCCTTTACGGGGGCTGATCGTGATAAGACCGGACTGCTGGAGTTGGCAGGGGCCGGGACGCTCTTGCTGGATGAGATATCCGAGATGCGGGTGGATCTGCAGGCCAAACTCCTGCGCGTGTTGCAGGAGCGGAGCTTTCGAAAAGTCGGGGGTCTCAAGAACATCACGTGCAAAGGCACAATAATTGCTTCGAGCAACCGCAATCTCAAAGAGGAAGTCCGAGCCAAGCGATTTCGAGGCGATCTGTATTACCGTTTGAACATCGGCCCGATCGTTCTTGCTCCTCTCAGATCACCCGAGCGAAGGGATGACATCAAGCTCCTGGCTGAGTATTTCCTGAAGACATCGGTAATCTGCCCGGAGAAGCGCGACAAAGTGACATCGCTGACGAAGTTAGCCATTGAGAACCTTGAGAGGTATCACTGGCCCGGGAATGTTCGCGAACTGCGCAATGTTATCGAAAGGGCGATCCTGCTGGAGACGACGGACAAGATAGGACTAAGCGGCATTGTGTTTGATCCCGCTGAGTGTGCTCAGGCGTCGGAGAGCCCGTCGAGTGGCCTGATCAAAGGTTTCTCATTGGCCAGGGCGGAACGCGAGCTGATTGCCCGGGCCCTAAAGGAAACAGGCTGGCAAAAGACACGCGCCGCTGGACTGCTTGGCATCACCAGAGCCACTCTCTATGCCAAAGTCAAGCAGTACAATATCGAAAGAGAATCACATTGCGTTGAAGGGCGAAAACCGGCAAACCGAGATGACGTCTTGATCTCGTCCTTGCACCAACCCGCCCCATGCTGACGGGATTTCGAAGGCCCGCCGTTTGTCAGAAAATCTGTCGGTTCGTATAGAATCCTGACACCATTTTCGCAGCCCAAATCAACCGAGCCCAAACTACAAACGGACTTTGCGGACCATGAGTTCCGAAACTCACGTAACGTTCTATCCTTGTCCAACTTTGGCACAATTATTGCTGTCGTCCTACATAACGTGTTGTGAAAATGCGCCCTCACAGGGTCGGACGGACTGATTAGAACTCGGTCTGTATCCGGGGCGACGTTGAAAGCTATGGCAACGCAAGAGCAAAAGAACGTTTTAGATGAGAATATCGCCGAATCGCTGCCGGCAGGCGATATATTTGCGGACCAGCCTGTTGCGCCGCCCGACTTTCTGGCTTTGGCCGCCCATGAGCAACTCTCGGCACATGATGTCTTCGTCGGGGACGAGGATTTCTACAAGCTCCTGCAAGATTCTGCTGAGGATTCCCCAGGCGATCCGGCTGTCACGCGACGTCGATCTGAAGAAGGTGTAATTCGGCGGAAACGGTTTTCGTCTGTTCAGAGGGTGCTTGCAGTCAGTATAGTCGCGGTCGCGTCGATGCTTGTGTACGTATTGGTGAAATACCCTTCGGGGCGCCTTGCGAGCCCGGCACCAACGGCCGTCGGGAACGTGACGGTAGATTCTCAACAGGCGCGAGTGTCTGAGCCGTCGGTTACTGAGTCGGTGCAGGCCAAGCCAGAGCAAACCCAGGAGCCCGAGCCCGTGATTTCACCGACACAACCGGTGTCTCTCGAAGTTGCGCGGAACTTCTACCTGCAAAAAGATTATGACAAGGCACATGCCGCGTATCAGCAGCTTCGCCAGGCTCTGGGGGCCCACGAGGAACTGCTGCGAGATTTTCTTCAGTTGAGAATGGCCGCCTGTTCGCTCGAAGTCGGGGACCTGGAACAAGCCAGCCGTTTGTTGGTGACGATCTCTCGCAGTCCGTCACCTGCTGTGAGAACGGTGGCTAACTTTCGCCTTAGTCTTCTCGAAATCAGGAGAAAACGATACCTGAGGGCCAGAACGCGAGCTTATAACGCTCTTGCTCTGATCGAAGCTGTGGATTTTGACGATGACTGGGTATTGGCCTTCGAATGCGATTGTCACTTTTTGATTGCCGAATGCCTCACACGTCATATTCTTTCGCTGAGCCATGCCGAGTCTGACCTTCCTGACGATTTGTGGGCCAGTCACACTGCGTCGCTGGATCCTTTTACCGGATTGAACGAGGCGGAGCTGCGCAGGGCCATCAGTTCCGGCTCAGAGCACCTGGGCAAGGCATTGCTCGGCCCCAGAATTCAAAAGCTCACATATCCACCGCGTTGGGCTGTAACTTCGTATGGTGCGCCGATTGAGGAACTGCTGGCGAGATTTGCCGCCAGTGCGGGGTTGGATGTTTACTGGGCTTTCGATGGGCCATCGGCTCTGAATTCAGAAGATGATCTTCGGCAGAGACCGGTCAGCTTGTATCTGCCGGCGGCGACATCGCAGCAGATAGTTTTGGCTGCGGCCGGCTCTGTTGGTCTGCTGGCGCGTCCGGAAAACGACCCGGGTAAAGAGAAAGTCGCCATTTATGATCCGACCGCATATACGTCCCTGCGCGAGCACATATCATTTCTCAGTCAGCAGGCTATTTCACTTTGGCAGAAATTCGTGCTGACTTTCTACAGCGATCAGCGGCTCGGGAACGCCCATTTTATGATGGGGCTCCTGCAATCGCAGGCGGGAAGGCCAATGGAAGCTATTGCCGAGTACAAGTTGGTGGCCAATCGCTTTTCGCAGTTGGAGTTGGCGCCGTTTGCGCTGTTCCACTCGAGCAAGGTGAAATCCGGTTTGCGTGATCATCAAGGCGCCCGAGAAGACTTGAAGCAGCTCGTTGAGCAATATGACGACTGCGACATTTACGGGCAGGCTTATTTGCATCTTGCAGATGCAACGATGGAGGCCGGGCTCAGGGCGGAAGCGGCGCTTATATACCAAAGGGTGTACAATTTCGGGCTGTCGCAAGAATCCAAAACCGCCTCTGCGATCGGGGCTGCGGAATGCTTCTATGAGATAAAGGCGCATCAAGATGCGGCAAAGTGGCTCACTCGATACATCGATTTAGCCCGAGAGAATGAAAACGACAACCTGTATTCGGCGCATTTTATGCTGGGCCAAACAAATCTCGCGTTAGGGCAGTACCAGGAGGCCTGCGATGCGTTTCAATACGCGCTGGTGGAACACAATTCAAGGCAGCAGTTTGTCGAGGCAATCACGGCGCTGGTGAAGGGGCACATAGAACAGGAACAGTTCATCGAGGCACTTGACGCACTTGAGAACGTGCGTTCTGTCGCCCTGAGCCAGGAACAATCTGTGGATATGCTTCTGCTCAGGAGCAAGATTTTCCGGCTCCTGGGCTTGGCGGACACCGCAATCGTCTCTCTGCGCGACAGAGCGGAATATGTTTCAGATTTGCAACTGGGTGCAAGAATAGCCTTCGAACTGGCTCAGTGCGATATCGCCAAAGGCAATCTCGATGATGCCCACAGGCGGTTGAGTGAAATCCTCGGTGTCGTTGAACCGGGTTTGTTTGCGCAACAAACCGCTTTGGAATTAACTGACGTGTGCCTGAAACTGGGCCGAAGTTCGCAAGCTGTTTCACTGTGCTTGCAGCTCTTGAATTCCAACTTGCCGCCCCAGAGAAGGCAAGAGACTCTGAGATTCCTGGCGGCGGCGTACAACTTGCAGAAGGATTATGACAAAGCGGCATTGGCTCTTTCCGGCCAATGGAAATGAGAATGAAGAACAAAGACCAGAGACACAAGTACGATTCGAAACTCAAAGGTTCCGGAACCTTGGCTCCGAAGTCTTGGCTCTGCGTTTTGTGCTTGACGTTCTTGCCACTGCGCCTGCTAACGTCTCTGATGGGCATTGCCTCTGCGAACTCAACCGTCGAGCTCGGCCATGAGTCGGCCCCGAGCGGTCTTGTTGTTGTGGGCGACCCGAACAGCTCGCCGCAACGCCAGTTATGGCGTGCTGAGATTAGTCTCGTCACGGACCGCCGAGACGAGAAAAGCAAAGGCGAGCTTATGCGAATGATCGAACAAGTTCGCTCGGTCAGGTTTACGCCGCAGAAGCATGTGGCCGAATTTGTCGTTGTGCCTGTCGAGGCTCCCGCTGTCGAGCCGAATGAAGCTGCGTCCGATACTATAGTCCAGAGCGAGGCCAAGCAGGATCAGCCCAAACCCAGATTGCCGTATGAGCCGATCACCGAGAGGACTCTGCAGGTGCTGAGGGATCTGTCGGAAGATCCTGAGAAAGTGGACAACCCTTTTGAGTTGGCCGAGACACTGTTTCTAAGCGGGAATGCGAAAGAAGCCGCGGTGTTTTACGCCGAAGCGCTGGGACGCACGGAACCGAACGATGTTAGTTCGTCCGGGGACAGAGCGTGGGTGTTATTTCAAACGGGCAACTGCCTGCGAAACACCGATCTGCCTGCGGCGACGAAAATGTACACTCAACTGCTTACGGAATATCCAAATTCACCGTGGGCGGACATAGCTAAAGCCCAGGCGAAATTGATTGATTGGTACCTTAAAGACGAACCTCATAAGTTAGTTGTTAACGCGGAACCGGCCGACGAGAAGTGAGGCCGAAACAGGTGGCATAAACGTGGGCAAAGAAGAAGATATTGCGAATGTATTGATAGTTGACAACGATCCCGAAGTGGCTCGGCTCATGCTCGAGATTTTGGCTCGCAAGGGAATCCGGGGACATCTGGTCGGTGATAAGGACAGCGCGCTTGACTTTATCGGCAAGGGTAGCTGTGACTTCGTGTTTACCGGCGAGACAATAGACCCGCGGTCGGAGTCTGCTTGCCGGCGAGAGGATGGCTTTGATCTGCTTGAAAAGATCGGGGCGAATTGGCCGGAGCTGCCGGTAGTCATGATTGCAGAGGCGGCCGGAGCCGGCTCACAAGGCCAGCGCCAAATCGTAGCCAAGGCGGTCAGGGCTGTTCGATGCGGTTGTTGTGATTTTCTGACCAGGCCGCCGCAGCGCGCCAAGATAGAAATGCTGCTGGACATTTTCCTGCCCAGCCACGACGTTTCAACGGTGGCTTTGGCTCACGAGAACACACGCTGTCTGTATAGAATCGTAGGCAGGAGCCCAAGCGTGATTCAAACCGTTGAGCTGGCCAAAAGAATCGCCCCCACTTCGGCGCCGGTCTTGATAAGCGGTGACAGTGGGACCGGCAAAGAGCTTATGGCCTACCTGGTCCATCACAGAAGCAGAAGAGCCCAAGGACCATATGTTAAAGTCAATTGTGCGGCGCTAAGTGACTCGCTGCTCGATAGCGAACTCTTTGGTCACGAGAAAGGTGCCTTCACCGGCGCCCACGCTCGGCGCAAGGGCCGGTTTGAAATGGCTCACGGGGGAACTTTGCTCCTCGACGAAATTACCGAAACGCCGACAAGGTTTCAAGCAAAGCTGTTGCGAGTGCTCGAACAGCAGGATTTTGAACGCGTCGGCGGAAGCGAAAGCATCCGCGCGGACGTTCGAGTAATAAGCACCACCAACAAGGATCTGTTGCAGGAGATTCAGCAGGGCAGATTTCGCCAGGATCTCTATTATCGGTTGAGCGGAGTAAGATTGGTCATCTCTCCGCTGAGAGAACGCAGGGATGACCTGCCGGATCTCGTATGGCATTTTGTCAACCAGTATGCACGTGAAGTGCAGCGTCATATCGCCAAGCTTGATCCAGCGATGATGAACATTTTTGCCGAGTACCACTGGCCCGGCAACGTTCGGCAATTGCGCAATGTTGTGCGAACGTCGCTGATCTTGGGGGTGGGTCAGACCCTGTCGTTGGCCGATGTCTCATGGCTTTTTGATGAATTGCAGCCATTGGCCCAGCAACAATGTGGCGGTTATGATCCGTCGGGCGAGATGATCACGCACAGCGACGCCGGATTGGGAGGTGTGCCTCTCGAACAGGTGGAGCGGCGTGCGATCCTGGATACCCTGCGCCAGACAGGAGGCAACCGGACGAAAGCTGCAAAAGTGCTCGGCATCAGCGACCGAACATTACGAGATAGAATGCACCGGTATCGGCGAGAAGGTTCTCTGCAGCCGGCATGATTGCACCGTTTGGGCGATAATTGATTGAGGCGAAATATGGCAGATGTGGATGACACAAAAGAGCAGAACGAGTCGACAGCGGAAAAGGGCGACAAGAAGTCCTTTATCGGCCGATTCCTGCCCTGGATAATAATCGCTGCGGTGGTCATGTTCTGCGCCGGCGCCGGTTTTGGCTTGGGTCGATTGTTTGCCGGCTCCGGCGCGCCCGAGGCAGCCGAAGCCGGTCAAAAGCCTGATGAATCAAATCAGGTTGAGGATCTCACAGCGGACAATGATTCGACGAATGACTCTGAGAAAGTCTGGTACTACGAGCTGGACCCTGTTATAGCAAATCTTAATGAGCCCGGCGTATCGCGATATGTTCGAGCATCTTTCACACTCGAAATCAGTGCCGAAACGGATCAGAAGAAGGGCGCTGCTTTTCTTGACGAGAAGAAGCCGATCCTGACGGATATGCTCTTTGTCTATCTTTCAGGTCTGAGTCTCAAAGACATCCAGGGCGATAAAAACCTCAAGAGTATTCAGTCGCGCGTACGCGAGTTGTTTAATGAAAGGTTCTTTCCCGATTCCAAACCGCAAATCAAGCGAGTCCTAATTAAGGAATTTCCGGTACAATGAGCAGTAGAGTGGCTGACAGTTTGAGCAGGAAAAGGATGCAGCAGCTTCTTGCCGCCGTAGGTTCTACGCCGCAGGAAAATGCTGCGCAAGTTGAGACCACAGAATACAACTGGTACGATCCTCATTATTTCAGCACTCACCAGCTTGCGAAACTCGACCAATTTGCCCAAACAGCCGCACGGGCAATGGCGAGAAGATTCTCTGATTTCTGTCGCAGCCGGTTCGACGTGACAATTACCTCGATCACCCAACACTTTGCATCTGAATTGTCTGACAAGATCTCGGGTGCTCAGCAGAAGGATTATTTTGTCCCCTTTGGCATAGACCCGGAGCGTCCGTGTGGATTTGTTGGCATGCCCGAGCGAACTGCAAGCGCTTGGGCACGACAGTTGCTCGGTGACTGCGAGTCCGAAGAAGATTCGGGCAGGGCTTTATCGGGATTGGAGGAGTCGCTCCTGCTGGATCTGACCTCGGCTCTGGTTGAGGTGTTCTGCGATTCCGATGCAATCTGCAATTTCTGTTTGACCACAAGTGTCGTGAGGGGACGGTGGCCTCTTGAACTCCGGGGTATAGAAGAAGTTTGCAGGATGTCTCTTGACGTAAAGAAAGCCGATTCGCAGGACAGTTCGGCCGCCTACTTTTTGATTCCGTGCCGAGAGTTGGATGCTGTGGCGGGAAGAACCACACGAGCGGGCGGCGAATATTCTGCAAGTGAGATTTCCAAAGCGATTCTTGATCATCTGTATGAAACAACGGTAACGATTACCGCCCAACTGGCTTCTACCACGTTGACTTTCGGCCAGATAATGAACTTGCAGGTCAACGACATGCTATTGCTGGATAAGACGGTGGATGAGCCGATCGAATTGATTGTGGATCACCGAACCGTGTATAGCGGCCGGCCGGCCAAATCTGCCGGCAGGTACGCCGTGGCGATTTCAGGAGCGGCAATTGGAGATGTGGCTTAGGGCAATCAGTTTGCTCTTTAGGTACCCAATAATCACAAAGGAAATGGAAATATGGAGAATGCAGCTCAGGCGGTGGAAGAGAAACCGGATCAGCGGGAAGAGACGCCCCAGACCGATGGAAAGAAGCAGGTCCAAACTGTCGAATTTTCCGAGGCTGCAGAATCCGAGCCAACAGGTGCCGGTGGGAGTATCGATATTCTGCTCGACATGAGTGTTCCGATTACGATCACTATAGGTCAAACCAAGATGCCGGTTCAGCGTCTCTTGCAGTTGGGGCCCGGTTCGGTAATTACGCTTGACAAGTCTATCGATGAGCCTGCCGAGTTGTATCTCAAAGATACTAAGTTTGCTACGGGCAATATTGTTGTGGTGGATGGCCGGTTTGCCATCAAGATAGAGCAGATTCTTGGTCTCGGTGATTCGGCACCCAAGAAGGTCCATGTGTAGCTTCGAGAAGGAATCGTGATGGCGGCATTGGTACAATCGAATTCGCAGGGATCACCGGGCTTGAACCGGCGCAGCGGTTCTCTGGCGTCGCATAGCAATATCATCATGATTGTTGGAATGGTCACGGTCCTTGCCACGCTTCTGGTCCGTCTGCCAACGCCGGTATTGGATGTACTTCTGGCTTGCAGCATATCGCTGGCCATTGGCGTCCTGGTAGTCACTCTGTCGTCGAGAGAAGCGCTGGAATTGTCCACGTTCCCGTCGTTGCTTCTTTTCGTGACGCTATTTCGCCTGTCCCTTAATGTGGCTTCGACCAGATTAATACTCCTGCAGGGCGATGCCGGCAAAGTCATTGCGACCTTCGGTGATTTTGTTGCCGGCGGCAGTTTGGTCGTCGGAGTGGTAATCTTCCTGATCCTGGTTGTTATCCAATTCATCGTGATTACAAAAGGTGCCGAGAGAATAAGTGAGGTTGCAGCGCGTTTTACCCTTGACGCCATGCCCGGCAAGCAGATGGCGATCGACGCAGACCTTAACGCCGGGACAATCACGGAAACGCAGGCCAACGAACGTCGGGCGAAGATTGTCAAGGAAAGTGAATTCTATGGCGCGATGGATGGCGCCAGCAAATTCATTCGCGGTGATGCCAAAGCGGGGCTGATAATCACCGCTGTCAACATAGTCGGCGGCATAGCCATGGGTTATTCACGGGGGCTTGCAATTTCCGGCGCCATGAGGACTTATTCGATCCTCTCCATCGGGGATGGACTTGTCAGCCAGATCCCGTCGGTGATTATCGCTATAAGCTCGGGATTTCTGGTCACCAAGATATCGTCACGTCACAGTGTAGGCCAGGATCTCTCCAAGCAGTTTCTCAGAACCAGTCAGCCGTTGACTATCGCGGCTATCATAATCGCATCGATGGCGTTCGTTCCCGGTTTGCCCAAATTGTCTTTCCTGCTGTTGGGCGCCGGCGCTGCTGTGCTCGGACGAACGGTGGCTCGAACCGAGAAGGAGCAGAAGCCCAGGGATGGCGAGGCCCCGGCGGCCAGGTCTGAGAAACAGCCGGTTGAGGAACTGCTGGACGTTGACAGAGTTTCAGTTCAGGTCGGCGTGCGTCTGATAGGCATGGTGGATCCTCGCAAGGACAGTACCATCTTTGATCGCATCGGGGCTTTGCGGAGAAAATTCGCTCAGCAGCTCGGCATAATTCTTCCGCTCGTCAGGTTGCGGGACAATATTAACCTCGAACCGACCGGCTATGAGATTCGAATCGCAGAGTTGCCGGTGGCAAAGGGGCGATTAGAGCCGGAGATGTTCCTGGCTATGGACCCAGGCTCGGTCCAGGCCAGGGTTGATGGCATAGAAACAACCGAGCCCGTCTACGGGCTGCCCGCCTTGTGGGTCACGCCGGGCAACAAGGAGAGCGCCGAACTTAGCGGATATACGGTCATCGATCCTGAGTCGGTATTTATTACGCATCTGTCCGAAACACTCAAAAAACACGCCGACGACATGTTGACCCGTGAGGACGTTCAGCTTCTCGTTGACAGACTGCGCAAAACCCAGCCGTCATTGGTCGGCGAAGTTGTCGGACCCGATCGAGAGGTGTCCATCGGATTGCTTCAGCGCTTGCTCAAGAACATCATAAGGGACGGCATACCTATCCGCGAGCTGACTGCCATTCTTGAATCGTTGGGAGAGCATGTTTCGAAGACCAAGAATGTGGCCGTCCTGACCGAGATGGTTCGCAAACGTTTGAGCAGAACCATCACAGAACTCTATAGGAACGAGGACGGCAAGATATTGGCGATAACGCTGGAGCCGGCGCTCGAGCATCAAATGGCCTCGACGTTGCAGCAAGAGGCCGATGGAATAAGTCTTGCTCTGCCTGCCGAGATGGCCATGGAGATAAGCAGGGCAATAGCACAGGCATGGAAAGCGGCGATGGACAAAGGTCCTGATAAGGTGATCCTGCTGTGTGATTCCAGGCTGCGCTCGTCACTGGCGGAAATGCTCTCACGTACGGTTGCGTTAATGCCGGTCGTAGCTTACGACGAAATTGTGCTCGGAACTGAGGTCGAACCGATAGAAACCGTGTCGATCCATCCGGGTGAATCGACCGAGCCAAATGAGCGGGAACTTGCCTTGGCCTCGACGTGATCTGTTGCGTGGAGATGAAAACAATATGATTTACACCATACGAGAAACGAGGTGATTGTGCCGTTAAACGTTCGTTCAATTGCGGTAAGCATTGCGGTGATATGCTTCTTTGTGATGAGCTTGATCGGCTGGGGCAGTGGCCTTGCGCCGTTTGTCTGTTGTAAGAGGGCGCTGATAGGAGCGGTGCTCGTGTACGTGGGGGGAGGCTGGGCTGTAAGAGCGATAAACATTATCCTGGTCAATGCGATGATTGCCAACCAGACGGATCGACAAGGCGATCCTGATTTTATGGCCAAGCACGAAGTGGCCTCGGGAGACAATGACTTTGGCGGCACAGACTGAAAACATTCACGAGGAACGGCTCGCCGAAAAGAGCCGAAAACACCTTAACAATGTTGCCTTGCGCGCATACTCAGGTCAAAGACAATCTCTCCAAAGCGGCATCGCAGATGGGCAGATAGCCGAGTTCCTGCCGATGGTTCACAAGATAGCCAGGCGGGTGGTGACCTATTTGAAACCTCCGTTGTCATTTGAAGACATGGTCTCGGCCGGAGCGGTGGGTCTCGTGAGGGCTGCACGCGACTTCGACCCGTCTCACCAGGCAGAGTTCAAGACCTACGCCTATATCAGGATCAGGGGTGCAATCCTCGACGAGTTGCGATGCTGGTCCCTTGTGCCTGCAAATCTGAACAAGCGGATTCGCGAGGCCCAGCAGCTCAGCCGCAAGATTACCGAGCAGACGGGCACCGCACCCACCGACAGCGAATTAGCTGAAAGACTCGGCATAACTGTAGAAGAGCTTTATGAAACACTCGAAAACGCCCGGGCGCAGCATTTCATGTCGCTCGACGACTCGAGCGACGATTCGCCTGCGCTGGGCCATCTCCTGGCGGCGCCGCACACAAGTTCGCCTGATGAGAGGATCGAAAGAGCGGAGCTTGCCGAGAAGTTAGCCGAGGCGATGGAGCTGTTGCTCGAGAAGCAACGGCAGGTCGTTCTGCTCTATTATCAGCAACAATTGACGATGAAGCAGATAGCTGGAATCCTGGAAATTACCGAGTCGCGTGTCAGCCAGCTGCACGCAAGTGCTTTGTTTAGCCTGTCAACAAAATTGAGGCAGTGGAAAGATGGCAGATTATGATACCAACCTGATAAAGCCGGTGCAGGGTCTCCAGAATATCGCGGGGCTGGCTCCTGCAAAACGACGCAAGGATGGAAATCGCCGGCGGCAATCACACGAGAAAGGCAAAGAGCAAGACGAGTCCGCCAAAGACTCAGAGGCGGTTTCACCTCAAGAGCGGGCCCAAGACAAGGGTGAAAAGGACGGCGGCCGAATTGACTACTGTGCTTGACGAAAATCAGTTATGGAGCCCGACGACAGATGACAGAAACTTCAGGACGGATTCTAAAAAGCGGCGAGGTCGAACTTGAGGGCCGTTACCATTTGGGATTGCTGCAGGACAAGTTCGAAAGAGGTGAGCCGGCACAGACGGATGATGCTGCGGCCGCACCACAAGCGCAAATCATTGAAAACCATGCGGATCATGCCGTTATAGAAGTAGTTTGTTCTTGCGGTGCAAAAGTATATTTGAGATGTGACTATGCCGGCGCGCAGACGCCGGAGAACTCCTGAACCCAAAACGGCCCGATCAAGGCGCCCGGCCAAATTAGACAAATGGAGGTAAGTACAATGCAGAGCATTAACAAAACACTATCCTTGCTGATCATGTTGACGCCGATAGTCCTACTATCGGGCTGTTCATCTGAACAAAAGTCCATGCAGACCATTGCCGGGTCTGATCCCCTTGAGATCCCGCAGAATGATTCGGTGGCGAGGAGGTTCCGGGAATCGACTCCACAGAACCCAACCGCGGTGGAGTCGGCAATAGAACTCTCGGAAAAGTACGCCACGCTCTCCGAAGAGGCTGCTACGCTGAGGCATGAGAATGAGGGCATTGTCGCCAGGAACAAGCAACTCGAAGCGCAGGCTGCGGCTCTCGATAGCCAGTTGCGGCAGACAAGAAAGGAACTGGCCGAGGCGAATGACCTGTTGGTTGAGATGAGCATCGAATTGAACAATTGGAAAACCGACATCCTTGGTTTTCGCGACGAGATGCGTGATGCCGAAACAGCTCAACTGGAAACGCTGTTCAGGATACTAAAGGTCCTCGGCGGACAGGTCGATGCCGGACCGGCCAGCAGTGATGGCACTGGGGGCGTCGGCTCGGCCGCCTCATCGTCAAGCAGGTCTTATCGGGAGTAAGAACAGAGGAATGCACATTCAGGTGAATTCAATGAACAGTCCGACGAGAGTATTGCCGTATCTGCTGGCATTTCTTATACCGGGGTGCCAGAGCCACGAGGCTTCGAAGCCTTCAGCGGATTACTATTATCTGAATCCGAACAAGAGATTGACAACTGTAGGGCGAGTTGCCATTGTTGAGTTGGAGAACGATTCGAGTTACCCGCAAATGTCCGCCGATGTGACCGGATCGCTTTTTAGGGCACTGCAAAAGAGGCAAGTTTTCGGCTTGACTATAGTCCGCCGGGATGATCCTTCCTGGCGAAGCCTGCAACTGGACGGGGACACAACATATAGCCCGGATCAGATATTAGCAATGCATGAGACGATGAAGTGTGATGCGATATTGCTCGGGACTATTACCGAGTTCAGACCTTATCCTCATATGACTGTCGGTCTGCGCTTGAAACTCCTGGACATGCGAGACGGGCAGTTGCTCTGGGCTCTCGAGCAGGTTTGGGATGGCGCAGACAAGGCAATCGAGCAACGGACAAAGAGCTATTTCAAAGCCCAGAAGGGTTCAGGTTTCGCACCTCTGCAGGAACAATTGGCCACGGTCAGTCCGCTTGAGTTCATCAAGTTTGTCAGTTATGAGGTGGCGGCAACGTTGTAGCGAGGATTTACTACTCAAGAGAGTGTATTTGAATGTCTGCTTTTCAGCACAGGATCGTCAAAACAAAATGTGTCGTCCATCAAGTGTGATGAACTTTAGAAAAAAATGGAAATTCAGAAAAATACTGAAGTTTTGTCCAGAATGTGCGAGAATATGCATAAGTTCGGAGTTCCTCAGTACGTTGTAGGATAGTGAATGATAGATAAAATAGATGCAAATCAGCCCATGATTGAGTCAGGTTTGTCATCCGGACAGCCCAAGTCTGCAAGGGCTATTCCAGATAACGATGTGGATGTGTCCGTACAAGTCAAGTATGCTTCTCTGATCGACAAGGCTGTGCAGGAGCCAAAAGGCGACGCTCAACGCGTCGAGCAGGCACGAAAATTGTTGCTGTCGGGTCAGCTTGAGAGTCCGGAGAATATTCGGGAGGCTGCGGAAAACATCGTAAAGTATGGGATTTAAGAGCTTCGACGATACTGCTGGCCGCAAAGCTTGCCAGCAGGAATTGCCTGGGAAATCTTACGGAGGATTTGATTTGGACTCAGGCGCTGAAATCAAAAGTCCGTGCTGTAAGATCATAATCTATACTCATTCTCGTGACGACGAGCCGGTCAGTGTAGGTAAGGGAGGCGACCCCGCGGGTCTTTGCGTGGTGAGTCTTTGGCTTGCCAGTATTTTGCAGCTCATCAGCGCTCTCGCCAAGAGGAACAGATCTGATGATTTTGCATGAAATTCTTTTTCTCATTCCCTCACCCCAGTGAAAACTATTATAGCAAATCCGAACCGGCAAATCAAGATAAATCCCGACATGTCCCGCTTCTTTTCGGCGCTATCAGTGACACGATCTTCTTCAGGACAATATTATAGGACAACGGCCAGATCAATGATTGATGACTGCCGAATACCGCGATAGGACGCGTAACAGAAGTTCAGGCACCAATACAACGATGCAGATCATAGCAAGATGTCCGGAGTGTAACAGTGTTTGGCAGCTCGACAGCAGCGCTGCCGACCGAAGGATAAGATGTGGAAAATGCGGCAGACTATTCAAGGTCCCGAAGTCGGACGAATGGCCAAAAGCAGCCAAGGTTATCCAGCGGGCCAAGGGCACCATTTACGTGGATGAGGCCGGCAGAACTTACGGTTGATGCGGTGCATCAAAGATTCAGGCTGTCGATGACGTCTTGCAGAGAAAGTTCTGCATAGCAAATAGTAGTGTCGGCTGCGCCGTAATAGACTCTGAGCGTGTCGTCTTCGCGGAGCAGTCCGCAGCTAAAGACCACGTTTCCAAAGAAGCCTTCGCATTCATAGTCGGCCTGTGGTTCGAAGATCGGCTCGGTCGACCTTGCCACGACCCTCCAGGGCTCGGCGCCGTCCAGCAATGCCGCCCCGAGACAATAGCGATTCTCTCGATCGACCCCGTGGTAGACCTCCAGCCAGCCTTGCTCGATCTTGAAAGGCACCGCGCTGGCGCCGACCTTCGCCTCATCCCAGTATCCGGGACGGGGGCCGAACAAGTGACGATGGTTCCCCCAGGCGAGAAGATCGGGCGAGTCTGCAAGCCAGATGTCCTGCTTCTTGAATAGGGGAGAAACGGGTCTGAGCAGGGCGTAGAACTTGCCCGCGATTTTCTCGGGGAATATCGCGACGTCCTTGTTTTCAGGACAGAAAATGACACCGTGACGCCTGAAATTGACAAAATCCTCCGTAGACATGAGGTAGGTTACCACCCCGAGAGGGGAGACAGCGACGTAATGGATGTAATATGTGCCCTCGATCAGACTTATTCTTGGATCTTCGACGCCAAAGGTTTCATATTCGTTTGCCGCCGAGATCGCAGGGGTATCGTCAATCTCGAAGATGATGCCGTCTTTGCTGCGGGCCACCCGTAGATGCGAAATGGATGTCAGGTAGGTTTGGGCCGGTCTGACTATCAGCCTCGGGTCTGAGAAGTCTGTGTCCGGATCCGATTTTGGGAATTCCTTTATTACGAGGTCCTTGCCGCTCGTCTCATAAACTGCGGTCAACACGACATCCGAGTTTCCGTTAATCGGCCTTTCCGCCACGCGGACAAGCAGAATGACTGTGTCCTCAAAACGAGCAACGCCTGCGTTGAGAACACCGATGATTTCAAAGTCATCTCTCGAAGGCGTCACATCTTTCGGCTCAATTATCGGATTATGTGGTGAACGAAATGCTTTCATTATACGGCTCCTTCAGTTCTGTACTCTCAGAGCATAACACCGGATATCGTTTCCGCACAAACACTCCTGGACAATAGCATTCGATCGGTGAGTAGTCAACCCCGTTCGACGCAGTCTACCCTGAGCGCAGTCGAACGGGCTCAGGGCAGGCTCGGCGAGACGATTCTGTCTAGTTATAATGAACAAGGTTTAGTTGTGCGGCCTTGCGTTTTATAGGACCATGAAACAAGGTTCTACTCTATAGACTCGATACTAAGGCGGTAACAGGCAAGGTGACGTTCAGACGTATCAGACTTCCATACCATAAGGCCAGCCCGTGGAAGTTCACCGATGTCAATTCCAGACGAGGCGCTGTGTTTGGACAAGAATTTCTGGGCAAGAGAATAATGTACCGGTAGAATCTAGCCGACACTCTTTACATTATGCTTTTGTTTCTTGGCTTCACGGTGATAAGCGTTGAATGAGACAGGCAAATTAGCGTCAATAGGCACGGCCGCAAAAAAAGCTGGCATTTCCCGGCAATCTCTGCAATATTATCTCATGGTGGGATTGCTTGAGCCCACGGAGATTACGCCGACCGGCAGGCGACTGTTTGACCAGAAGTGTGTCGAGCGGATCAAGCTGATTAAGAAACTTAACGATAGCGGTTATCCTTTGCGTGCGATAAGGGAGCTGTTCATGGAAGGCCGCACTGATTTGAAAGGAGGCAAGTAGTGAGTGACTACGAGACCAGCCAGAGAAGGCGCAATTTCGTCGTAGGTATTTTCGTAATCTTAGGATTGTCTGCGCTCGGATGGCTGATTTTCAAGTTCGGCGATCTGCCCGGCATGGTGACGAAGTACCGCTCCTTTGAGGTGTTCGTCCAATTCCCGAGTGCGCCGGGAGTGCAGAGGGACACCGCTGTGCGCTTCTGCGGCTATCAGATCGGAAGGGTTACAAGTGTCATGACCCCGGAGATACGAACGGATCTGGCAACCGGCCTGGAATACTATCAGACAGTGATTGTTCTCAATATCAACAAGAAGTACGGCACCATCCCCGACGACGTCGAAGTGAAACTGATGACACGTGGTCTGGGAAGTAGTTATATCGAACTCAAGCAGGATCCCGCGAAGCCTGCTCGAGACAGGTTCTTGAAGGATAAGATAATTCTTCAGGGTTCTACCGGCATGACAAGCGAGTTCTTCCCGGAAGAGAGCCAGAAGAAACTGGACGGATTAATCGAGGGCCTCCAAGAACTCATAGCCAACGCCAACGATGTTATCGGCGACAATGACAGCAAAGATAACATGAAGAAGATGTTGGCTAATCTGGCTGAGGTGTCGGACCAGGCCAAGCGCACGTTGCTGGAGTTCGAGAAACTTGCGGCTGCGGGGACCACGACTCTCAAGAACGCCGATACCAAAGTGCAAGAGGTTGTCGCCTCCGTTGTCGAGACGACCGAAGAAATCAAGCAGTTTGCCGCTACCGGGACGTCAACTCTCAAGAGTGTCGACGCAAAAGCCGAAAAGCTGGTTGTCGCGATGGTCGAAACGAGCGAGCAACTGAGCGGGGCGATGCGGGAGCTTCAATTGGTCCTGGCGAAGGTCAACAACGGTCAGGGCACCGCCGCCAGACTTCTCAACGACGGAACGTTTTACGAAAACCTGCTTGAAAACACCGACCAGCTCCAGACACTGTTGGAAGAAATGAGGGATTTCATAGCCGAATGGCGCAACAAGAGTATTAAGCTATTCTAAGCTTCGGGTGCGCACCATCGGCATAGTTTGGCAGGGCAGTTGCGGCCGTGCCCGCTCCTGCAATCCTGAAAGAATCGCGTTGGAATTACTGGGAGAGAACGAACTCGACCAGATCCTTGATCTCGCCTTCAGACAGATCGGATGTGCGTCCGTGTTTGTCGTGAGAATTGTGCGTTGTAACGACATCTTTAATAGTTGCGGCCCGCCCATCGTAGAGATACGGCGCGGTCCGCCATATTTCGACCAGACCCGGGGTATCGAAAAGCCGGCCTTTGTCCATGCCTTCACCGATGCCGACGTCGTATTTATGCAGGTCCGTGAACAGGGGCCCGGCGTGACACGAAGAACAGCCTGCCTTGCGAAATACCGTTCGACCCTGCCTGGCCGATTCACTGAGTTTACCGTCGAGAAGATGGGGGCTCGGAACCGGTTTGAGCGACTTGAGATACTCATCAATTGCCGCAGCCTCTTGTTCAGGGCGCACCGCAAACAGGATATGCCTGATTCCGGCCCGCACGGCCAGCTCTGCACTCTCGCGAATACCCGTAATCATTGAAGGCGGCGTCTGGTGCGAAAGCAGCAGGCTCTTGGTGTTCTTGGGATTGCCCAGACCGTCGTTGAGCAGGTCCCAGTTCAACGCATCCACGCGAGCGTCGGAAGGATGGCAGCTCGCGCAGCTCTGCCAGCTCTGGAAGCAAAGCAGGGCGTCGTTGAAGAGCATCTCGCCCCAACGCTGGGCTGTCATTGTGGTCTTTGGCCCGAGGGCAACGGAGGAAGTCTTGTGCCTCGAATCCTCGCTGATGTCCACCACGGCCATGCTGTCGGTGAAGTACTCCGCGACGTAGGCTTTACGCCCGATGATTGCAAGCGATCGAGGACCTTTGCCGGGCAGCTTGATGCGTTCTCGAAGGCCGTAGAGGAAGCTCAGCTCATTGGGAATGTTCGAGCCCGATCCGCTGCCGTAACTGTATGACGAGTAGGAGCCTGCCGTGGATCTCTCGCCTTGGATCCTGTTGCGGCGCTGATGGGCGAAGATCTTGTCTATCAGGGGACGGATTTCTATTACGCTCAGCTCATGGGTTCCTGCGTGCGTAACGCAGAGAAGTTTTCCGTCGCTTGTACAGGCAAGGGCCCACGGGTTGGCGGCGCCATGATCTACGTCATCCAGGAGAACGGTCTCCATCAGTGTTCTGTACCTGGCGTCTATGATGCTCACGGCGTTTGTGTTGATCCATCCACGCTCCAACTGCGTGGTCGGAGTCGTGTATCGAGCGAGAATGTGCGAGACAAAAACGTAGCGTCCGTCCGGTGAAACAACGAGATCCTGAAGCCCCGTGCTCCCGTTCGGCAGGGGGATGTCGATTTCGAAGGCCGATGTCCTCGCGTCAATAACAGAAATATTGCAGGCGACCGAGTCGCCGTTGGCCGGTCCGTGAGGAAGCTGATTGCCGACGAAGAGCCATTTTCCTTCCGGCGTAATATCGGCAGCCACAGGCTCGCGCAGAGCCGGGATGCTCGTTATCTGTTTGCCCCGCTCGGTGCTTATCACCGAGATATTGTTGTCGAAGCGGTTGCACACATAGAGCGTCTTGCCGTCGCCGCTGAGCACCGGAGCCTGCGCGCCGTATCCGGCAGGAAACTGCCTGGTGACTTTGCCGGTATCGGTCTTGATGACACAAACAGACCCCTCCGGAGCCGCACAGGTGACATAGAGTAATGCTGCGTCGTCGGTCAAGGCAAGTCCCGTCGGCTCGGCGCCGACGGAGATTGTTGCTGTGACCTTTGACGTCTCGATGTCGAAGACCGCGACCTGTTCTGCCGTGGTCTGGGCTATGTATAACGTCTTGCCTTGGGCGTCGGCGACTACCGCCGCCGGCGAGAGATACTCCCGTGCCAAGGCAATTTCGCCCGTTGCCAGGGGCGATGTTATTGTTAACACCACCACAAACAAAGTCAGTTCGTTTCTCTTGCTGCTCATTATCTTTCCTCTGCAACAATTAATCCTGCGTTGGCCTTGGCTGCTATCAATGCCTCGATATTCTTCTGCTCGATCCGCTCCATGCGTTTTCGTTTGGCCAGAAAATGCTCGTACTTGCCTTTCTCCTCAGGCGACCATGCGTTGGCTTCTGTGTAGTCCCCACAGAAGGGCACGAGAAGGTCGATCCAGCAGGCGATCTTGTCCATCTCTTCGCGCGAGAGCTTCACGCCCTCGTGCTCCTGCTCCAGCACGGTGACGAGCCGGCTCCTGGCGGCGCCACCGTAGTAGGGCGGCAGCATCGTCGGGACCGACATTGTGTTTATCCAGTTGACGAACTCACCTTCGGGATCGCCCTTATAATAGAGCACTTCGCCTTCTTTTTCCACAGGCTTTGCATCCGTCAGGGCCAGATAAGAATCACTCCACCTTCGCTTGGATTCCTTGGTTGTCGTTCGATTGGCCAGCAGACTGAAAGCCTGCTCCTGGCGACCCGTATGGCACTCGATGCAGTGGCGGTCGAGTATCGGCTGAATCTCCTTATCGAAGCTGAAGCCTCGCGGCGGACCGTAGAAAGGTTCGAGTGACTGCGGTCCCGATTCCAGCGCCAGCGTTGTTCGCCTGACTGGGGGCGCTTCATTCTTGTTCTCGTGACAGCCTATGCACGAGAAGGTCTCGCCCGGCTGCAAAGTGGACCAGCTCCGCATGGTCTGCACCATGTGTCCTTTTGCGTCGAGCGCCTGAAAGTAAACAGGCGTTCGTGCCGGAACGGTGAACAGGGCCGAGCCGTCCTCATAAACTGTCGCATCACCCAAAACCATCTTGATGTCCCAGCAGGCATTGCCCACGCCCACGGGAGTGCTGGATAAAGCGCCTCCGCCCGGCCCGCTGTTGGAGGTTCTGCCGATGCCCGCTGCGCGAAAGTCCAATGCTACGACGCGGAGTTTCTTGATCGTACCGCGGGCGATCCCCGCTAATCCCTGACCGAAATGGGTGTCCTGAATGTAGTAGACCGCCGTCTTCTTGCGGTAGTCCACAGGGCTCGGACGAATACGCGGTCTATCTCGCGCGACCAACGGCACAGGCTGATTGCACGAAATATCGGGGTCCGCCACGAGCAGCTCGCGCCGGCCGTCGATTGTCATGAAATATATCCCATAAGGCCGGACGTATTGCTTGTTGCCGCTTCCCTCGGGGTCGTAAGTCACCAGGAATTCCGTCTCGCTCAGCGGATAGGGGTATTGGAATTGATCTCCATCCTGGCCGAAGGCGTCGATGCGGACGGCCTTTGCCAGGCGAATCGGGGCGATCGGCTGTATGCCCAAAGCCTCCTGCCGGCCTTTGCGAGTATCGATTATTGCGAGCTTGCCCCGTTGATGGGTGTGGTGCCCCGAAAGGACCGCTATGAGTTTCTGCGTCCCGGGTATCTCCCTCGCGTGCAGGATCGTCGTGGGAAACCATGAGTTATTGCCGTAGTATTCGCTTTGGGCCGTTCCATCTGCGTTCATCTGGAAGAGTCCCTGCGGATAGATCTGTGCGCGATCGTTATAGTCCCATCGCGTATAGACCACCCGGCCATCGGCCGTCACGGTTGGGAAATTCGTGTGGACCTGGTCGAAGGTCAGTCGTCTCAGATACTTGCCATCCTTGTCGCAGGTATAGAGGTTGCTGACCTCGGTCCACCAGCAGTCCACGATCTGCACGCACCGGGTGGAATTGAAAATGACCTCGCCGTTGGGCAGAAAGGCCCCCTCGTAGTCGGCAAAACCAAGGCCGAAAGTGAGCTGCCGTACGTGCTGGGTCTCGACGTCCATCTCGTAGAGATGATAGTCATCCTCCAGTTCAGATTTTTTCCAGGCGAAGAGAATTCGTTTACCGTCAAGAGAAACATCCGGATCGCGAATCACGCCCTTGGGATCATTTATCAAAGTGCGCACGCCGCCGTAGTAGTCTTTGAGTTCCAGCAGACAAAGAGCCGAGCCCGGCACAAAATTCCGCTCATGCTGCGCATCGGACTGGGCCTCGGTGTAGGCGTAGTGCGAGCCCCCCATGTTGAAGTGCTTGGTAAAGACGATTCTTTGGCACTTTTCCAGCAGAGGCCTGAGGCGAATCGCACGCCGGTCTTGACATGCCTTTACATACAGATCGAGCCATCGCCGGTCGTCCGAACGTACTTTGAATTCGCCGAGGCGATCACAATCTCGCGACAGCTCATTGCCGGCGGGGCCAAGCTCTTCCAGAACTCTTCTTATCATTGCTTTCTCGATGCTCGTATCCGCTTGAGGGCCGAGCCACTTATAGAAGTCCACTCCGCAATCCTGCTTGACCCAATCCCATTGCATGGGAAAGTCACTTGCCATCTGTTTGCTCAGATGCTTCAGCGTCTTGGGCTCTATCAACTGCTCGCCGATCTTGCGGCGCCATGCAAGCATAGTCTGTTGCCATGTGGACTTCTTTGCATATAGATTCTCAGGGTTTTGTGCCTGGTCACCATGACAAGGAAGAGCTGCGAGTGTCGCGCAAACTGTGAGCAGGCAAATGTGTATTGTCCTGCGCTGTTGTCTTTCGGTCATTGCTGCCTCAGTCACTCTGTGTCTTGTTGGTACTGGCGATCCTTGGGGACGCTGCATATTTCTGATCCGGCGATTCTATCTCGCAAATGACGCGAAATCCCACGTTGTGAACGCGCTGCCATGCCGGGTAGCTCAAGCGGAAGGCGGACCGGCATCTTTGGGGACGATCACACCAGGAACCGCCTCGAACGACCTTTCTGCCCGAATCGGCCGGGCCGTTGCGCCCGTCGTCGTCTTTGTAAGGATACGCCTTGTATGTTGTTCGGGTCCATTCGGCTGCATTGCCGTGCATGTCATACAGTCCCCATGCGTTCGGTTTGTAGCTGCTCACGTCCGCCGTTGCAATCGCCTTGTCGTCGAAACGTACATCGCAGATGATGTTGCCCCCGAAGACGGCCGATTCCAAAATGCCTTTGCCGAAATGGGCGATAATGTTTGATTCCAGGCCGCCCGTTGGTTTCGGGCTGACGCTTAGCGACGCATCGGCGACGTTAGCCCAGCGGGTGAAATCCGCATCGACGTGGCCATAGGAAAGTGCGATCACCGTACCGGCGCGACACGCATACTCCCATTGCGCCTCGCTCGGCAGCGTGAACTCCGTGCCCATCTTGCGCGAAAGCCAGCGACAGAACTCGATCGCCCGCTGCCACGATACGCGAACAGCGGGCTGGCGGGGCTCGGCAAGCGACAGGCCCGGGCCGTCCGGACCCTGAAAACGCTTGGAGAAGTACCCCGAGTCGTGGTCGGGATCGAATTTGTTGTACAACTCGTTGGTGATCTCACAGGTCCCCATCCAGAAATCGCGGGCAATCTCGACGCGGGCGGCCGGACCTTCATCGGCCCGATTCTCCCGATCACCCATCACGAACGTGCCGGCGGCAATTCGCACGAGCTTGATTGTCACGCCGTCCACAGTGACAGTCTTGAACGAAAGCACAGATGAACAAGGTGCTTTGAATTCTGAATCTTGAATTTTGAATTTAGAATTCTCAATTCTAAACTCTCCATTCTTCATTCTCAGTTCTTCATTCTCTATTCTCAATTCCTTTAAGTCCGGAATCACCTCGGGATCTTCAGTCGGGCCGTTGTAAAGCAATCGCAGCTCGCGCCGGCGCCGGTCGGCGCCCTCCGGTATCGGGCCCACCTCGCCCCAGGTGCCGTGACAGGGACCGTTCAGATCGATCCACGTGACGAGCCGGTCCCGGGCTTCGGCGTCCAGGCGAACATTGTAATGACCTTTGCTGAGCGTCTGGATCAGCTCGCTCGTATCGGCATGGTATTCGCCGGGCACGAGCAGGCCGACGTGGTCCTCGACATTTACCCTGCGGATATACGGGAGCAACGCCTCGTATGCGGGTGTGTACTTGACCCGGCTTCCGCCGAGCGCCTTGCGCACGACCGGGTGCAATCGGTTCTGTCCCAGCTTGGTAAGCTCCCGCCCGCGATAGTCTTTCGCATAGCGCTGCGACCTCAGGTCGGCGATCTCCGAGCCGTCGGGGCGCGTCTCGCCGTTGTGGCAGCCGGTGCAATACTCATCGAGCACGGGCTGGACCTCTCGTTCAAAATCAAAACCTCTCGGCGGACCGTACCATGGTTCGATCTGAGCGGCGGGGCGAGCCGCAGCCAGTTTCTGCCGCAGCACGGGGATTTGCTGTGACTGCTCGTGACATCCGACGCATGAAACCGTCTCGCCCGGCATCGCCGTGAACCAGCTCCGCATCAGTTGGACCGCCTTGCCCTGCTCATCGAGCGGCTGGATGCTCAGCGGTGTATTGGCCGGGACTTCGAACATCGCCGAGCCGTCTTTGTGAACGTCCACCGTGCCAAGGATCCGCATCACCTCCCAGGGGCCTCCGCAGCCGATCTTGTCGGGGCCCGCCATCCCCGGATAGCCGAAATGATACGCCACGATCCGCAGCTTCTTAACCGTACCGCGCGGGACCCCCGTGAGCCCCGGTCCGGAGTATACGTTGTCGAGGTAGACAACAGCGTCGTCTCGATCCAGGTCCACCCTGTCGGGGACAGCGGGCGGCTTCGGCGTCCTGGCCAGCGGGATGGGCTCGAAGAGATCGAATTCGGGTCGCACGCAAATCGGCAGTATGTTGTCGAACACGTCCACAAGGTAAATGCCCCAGGGACCGTTTTGCACAAGCTGGGCGGCGACGAGAAAGTATTTGTCGCTCAGCGGAAAGGGGTGCAGGAACTTGGGCCATGACTTATCGACCAGATTGTCGCGGATGACCGTCTCGACGGGCTTGCCGCGCCCGGGAATACGCTGGACGAAACCGCTGGCGCCATGTGAGCCTTTGGTCGTGTCGATCAATCCCAGCTCGCCCATCCGGGGCACGCCGTGATAACCGGCGATGATCGCGACGATCTTGCCCGGCGCCCCCGGTATTCCCCGCGGATAATACAGTGCGTTGGGCCAATAGGAATTGCTCCCGTAAACCGCCCGCTGGCCCGTCCCGTCGGGGTTCATCGCCATCAGCGGGCGCAGATAAATGTGCATCGGGCCGGTGTAGTCCCATCGGCTGAAGATCACCTGGCCCGTCGGCAGCACGGCCGGGTGCAGGTCGAGATCCTGGTCGAAACACAACTGCCGCACGTTTGAGCCGTCGCCGTCCATCAGGTAGATATTGCACGCCCGCTCCTTGCCGTGCCAGCAGGGGACCGCCGTGTACGAAGCTGTCGAGGCGTACACGATGCGACCATCGGGCAGATAGCACGCGTCGAAGTTGTCCACGTCCGGATGTTCGCCCGAGGAGACCTGTCTGAGGCCCGCCCCGTCGGCGCCGATCTCGAATATCTGCCACGTCGGACCGGTCGGCATCGTGAAAAGCATCTTCTCGGCGTCGTAATGCAGATCGATCTCGCCGACGTACCGCCGGCCCTCGGGGCGAAAGATCGTTCTCATCTTGCCCGAAGGATGAACCGGTCCCAGCGCTGCGATCTCGTTGTCGTAGCCTGTCCGTTCGATCCCCGTATTGCACTTGTGGTTGACCGGCAGGCCGAGCTGGCCGCGCTTGCGCTTAAGCAGGATCAGCTCATCGAAATCAAGCAGCGGATTGGAAAGGAGCGCATCGTATTGCAGCTTTGGCAGTTCGCGGGCTAGTTTCAACAGCTCGGATTTTGCCGAGTCGCTTCTGCGATCGAGCGACAGGGCCGCGTCCCGCGCCTTTTTCAGCTCGTCCAGACGCCTGAGATACTCGGGGCCTTTCGGATACTCGGGGTCGAATGTTTCGATCAGGTCATTTATGGCCAGACGAAGCGGCTCGCAATCATAGTCGAGCAGGTATCGTATCTTCTGTTCGTTGCCGGGACGGGCCGAGCGCGCCTGCGCCCCGGCCGCCGCCGAGCCTGAAACCGACAGAGTCAGACTAAAAACTAAGAGGCCGGTGAGAATACCGTTTCCAAAGCCGGTTTTCGTCATTTTCATAGCTGCGCCCCATCTGCAATTGTCCAGGTACCCTTGGCCCACAAAACGCCCCCCAAGAATAGCCCAAAACCGCCCCAAAGTCAATTTGAAAACCCTCCTGTCGCCGGCCGCCAGCGATGCACCGAATCGCCAGCAAACCCTGCCATCAACGGCAAAAACCGGTCGTCGTTTTCCCGCTCCTCTGTCGGCGGGATTATGAAATCGGGTTTGATTTGGGTTTGTTTTGCATTTTCTATTAGCCACAGAGACCGCAGAGAACACAGAGAAAAACAATAATCAAATCGTAAATAGTCAATAACAAGGGCCACAGAGAACGAAGAGAAGCAGAGGAATAATCATTTATCAATAATCAATCATCAATTGCATGGAAAGTCTTTAAACATTTGTGTAGATTCGTGTGAATTCGCGGCTAGATTTTATTTCCCTGGAATTTGTATCCGCCGGTATTGGCGGACTGATTAACGATTGCGGGAATTTACCAGCGATAGTATGATACACAGTGACAAGCCGTCATGAATTTACGCACAGCCGCAAGACGATGGCTCAGTATATGGGAGGTCAAAACATGACACAACAACTTGCACATCGGGCCGTGTTGGCTATATTGCTTATTTGCCAGTTCTCCATCTGCCTTGCCACCGATACGCCAGATCCAAACAAAAGCAGCAAATACCTCGACGCCGTGCGGGAGTTTGCGGATAACGTGCTCAAGTATGGGCGGGATACCTATGGGCCGAAGCATACTCCGTTATTTGTCGATGGCCTGAATATCCACACGCGCGAGCCAGTGAAGTGGAAAAACAACGGTGAGGTGTGGTATCTGTCGAACCTGGCGTCTCAGCAGAATCTGTTTCGGGTACTGGATGGGCTAACCAAGGTTACCGGTGATCCGAAATATCGACAGGCAGCGGTGGAGGCGATTGAATATGCATTTGAGAATCTTCGCAGCCCCAATGGGCTGCTGTATTGGGGCGGACATATTGCCTATGATGCCCTTGGAGATAAGCTCTGTGCTCGTGGACCGGGATACAATCATGAACTGAAATGTCATTATCCCTACTACGAGCTGATGTGGGAGGTTAATCCTGAAGCTACAAAGCAGTTCATTGAATCTTTCTGGTCCGCTCATATCCTTGATTGGTCAAACCTGGATATGAATCGGCATGGGAGAACAGAAATGTCTCTTCCCGAAGCATGGGATCAGGAATACGAGGGAGGTCCTGTATTCTTCAAGAGCCAGCTTTCCTGGTCGTGTTCATTTATTACTACAAGTAGTGATCTATGCTATGCTGCATCTCTGCTGTCAGTACTCTCTGGGGACAAGAAACCCGTTGTCTGGGGTAAACGCCTCATTAAGCGGTATGTAGATACCAGAGACCCGGCAGTAGGCATTAGTGGGTATGTATTCACACAACGTGGGACGGATCCGGCAACATCTCAATTTGCTGACGACTTTCCTAAACAACACGTGTTGGAGGGAACACTCTTTCCTTGTTTTCCCTTGTATTCCCTGGCATTGGCTGGCCAAACCAGAGCCTGGATAAGTTGTCTGTTGGCTGGTGAGTTGTTGGCGGATGACGGCACAGAGCTTCGGCAGTGGGCCTTAGAGGAGTTAACGGCTTGGGCTAGGAGCGCATACCGCGAGAAGGAAAACGTATTTGTTCCCATGCTCACAGACGGAACAAGTCTGGAAGGATACGTGTACACAAAAGATGGTTACTACGGTCCCAAAGGCTCAGTTGTCAGAACAATGTCGACCCCACATATAACCTTCTGGGCTTATGCTCTGGCATGTCGAGTCACAAATGACAAGCTCATGTGGAAAATGGCTCGTAATATTGCCAAAGGGAATGGTTTCGGTGAGATTGGAGAAGCGCCTGGAGATACACCAAATGCCTCTATGGACACGAAGTGCTCAGACCCGTACATCCTTCTGGGGTTTCTGGAACTGTACCAAAAGACAGGAGTCAAAGTGTTCTTGGAATTGGCTTCAATGGTCGGAGATAACATACTCAAGGATCGCCTCTATATGGATTGCTTTGTCCCAAGCAAGAACGCTCTCCACACCAAATTCGATTATGTTGAACCACTGGCACTTTTGCATCTATATGCAGTACCCAACAGGAAGCCCTCCTTAGTTCCCCAAGTCTATCCAAGCTGGAGTTTTTTAGGTTTCCCCTATGACGGTGCAGGAGGCGAAGATACTACACTTGTATATTGTCAAACCAAGGAAACTGAGCATCCATTGCAACTTCGGACGGCTGCATATGCAGGAAATATCGACGAAGTAAAGGCCCTAATCTCCAAAGGGATAGACATTAATGCTGCTTGTAGATGGGATCCGGTGATACATCAAAGAGTTCATGCAATGTCTGAGCCGGAACCGGCTGAAAATGTAGAAACTTTCTTGACTGACAGAACCACAGCTCTGCATTGGGCAGCAGAACAAGGCCACATGGATGTTGTAGGACTATTGATTGCCAACGGTGCAAATATCAACGTGGTAAACGGAGACGGAGATACTCCCTTGCACTACGCAGTAAGGTCTGGAACTGCTGGAAGGGATATTGTTGGATTGCTTATCAGCAGAGGGGCTGATGCCAGAATCCATAATCGCATAGGTTTAAATCCTTTAGACGTGGCTTTGAGTCAAAAACGCACTGATGTTGTGGGTCTGCTCAAAGACAATGGGGCGACAGTTTCTACAATCCATGTCGCCGTGAGTGCGGGAGACATAGAGACCCTGAAGACTTTCCTTGAGAAAGGGGCGGATGTTAATGCAATAGGTAATGACGGCAATACCCTCCTGCATCTTGCAGCCCAAAAAGGTCTTAGGGAAGTGGTAGAACTGCTTATCGCCAAAGGGGCTGACGTCAACGCCAGAAACAATGACGGCCAAACACCCGCACATCTGGCGGTACAAAGTAGACAGGCGGATGTAATCAAGCTGCTCCTTGAGAAAGAAACTGATGCCAATGCCAAAGATAATAACGGTAATACTCTTCTGCAACTTGCCCTGCAGGGGCGTCGATGGAACATTGTCAAAGATCTCGTAGATGCTGGTGCAGAGGTAAATGCCGCCGATAAGGAAGGCCAATACCCCTTGCATATAGCAGCCCGCAGGGGAAGGGACGATCTCATTGGGCAGCTCCTCGATAAAGGTGCAGATATCAATGCAGGGAATAAAGCAGGAGACACAGCTCTATTCATGGCAGCCCAGGGTGATCACCTAAAGACCATTGAGCTACTGATTTCGCGCGGAGCGGATATCCATATCAAGAACAAGAAGGGTGAGGCACTTGCAGATCAGTGCCTGATATCCGGGCGCAAGCCAATCGTTGAGATGCTGATCGACAAGGGGGCGGATACCTCGACAGTTGGCATGTCGGCTTATCTGGGGGACTTGGCCAAAGTGAAACAGTATGTGGAGACGCGACCCAAGCAAGACGCCTTGAAAGAAAAAGGGTTTGACTTCTTGATAGCTGCGACTACCAGAGGCCGCATTGAAGTAGTCACCTATCTTCTGGATCAGGGGGTCACTATGGCCCAAAAGGACTCCGAAGCCAGGACAGCCCTTCATATAGCATGCAGAACTGGCCACAAAGGACTTGTTGAATTATTGGTTTCTCGGGGTAGCGATGTAAACGCGGATAATTGGACACCTCTAAAGGAGGCTATATGGAATGGTAACAAGGATATTGCCAGATTCCTCATGTCCAAGGGTGCCAACATCAATAAAGGTCCGGCAACGGCTCTCTACAATGCTTTAAGTTGGGGGAATATGGATGCAGCCAAGCTGTTGCTGGAACTCGGGGCTGACACAAACATCAAGGATCCTGACGGCTATGCACCTCTGCACTATGCATGGCAGACCGAAATAGTCGATCTTCTGCTTTCTCATGGAGCTGATATCAATGCGAAAGATAATGATGGTAGCACAAGGCTGCATTATGTATATGGGTCTGGCTATGCTGTTTCCAAACTACTTGTTGATAAGGGAGCAGACATCCGCACCAGGGACAATCAGGGCAAAACGGCCCTGGACATTGCCATCGAAAACGAAAACAAGGAAATCGCTCAATTGCTCGAATCCAAAGGCGCCAAGGCTTCTGACGGCAAGAATATGTTGCACCGGGCCGCAGCAAACAGCACAGCCAAGGACTTCAAGGCCCTGTTCACCCAGACATTGGACATCTCCCAGCGGGACGCCAAGGACCGAAACGGCTTCACACCTTTACACTGTGCCATCCTGTTCTGGCGAACCGGCAATGCCAAGCTTCTAATCGATAAGGGAGCGGGTTTGAATATTCAGGACAACGATGGTTACACCCCCTTGCACTTGGCAGCTTGGCAAGGCATGGCGGATATAGCCGAATTGCTCATTAATCGTGGTGCCAAACCAAACACCCAGGACAACTGGGGCTGGACGCCATTGCATCGGGCGGTCATCGCCAAACAAGAAGATATTGCCAAACTGCTGATCGAAACAGGTGCTGACGCGACAGTCAAGGATAAGGAAGGCCGCACAGCCCTCTGGTGGGCCGAGGATTTAGATCTGACCGATACGGCAGAGCTATTGAAACAGATTAATCAAAAGAAGGGACAAGCAGGAGATGTATCCAAGGGCGAGCAATCTAGTCCTGTTCACGATGTCGCCGTCACGGATATATCAGCCCCTTCAACCTGCAAACAAGGTGAGACTGTTCCCGTCATAATTACTATAACCAATCAAGGCACCCGAAGAGAGACGTTTCGTGTTGTATTAATTGAGGTAACCTCCAGAAAAGAAATAGCCAGCAGAGAGATGGCTTTGGCAGAAGGCTGGACTGGCGAAGGAAATAACTATCAATTGTTTAAGATTGAAAAACAGGAAGGAGCGATATTCTGTAATGTCCGAATTGATGGTGATGTAAACAATGACGGATTCAGTGACATTATGATAAATGACGTCACCTGGAAGAATTATACCGGCCGGCATATGCTCTTTTTGGGCACAGGCAAGATGCAAGTCGATTGGTCTTCTCCGGATGTATGCTTTGAGGGAGAAAACGAAGGAGATCGCTTTGGCGATCAGTCGGGTATGTTTGCTGATATCAACAACGACGGATGTGACGATGTGGTGATTGGGGCATTTAAGCATAACAACATGGATGGACGTGTATATGTGTTTTATGGCGGCCAGGATATGGATAGTGTTGCCGATATAGTTCTTGACGGTGAAAAAGGGACTGTATCTGCCTTTGGGCTTCCAGTGGCTATGCAAGATATCGATCATGATGGATTTGTTGACATACTTGTAGGAGGCCAGCTTTATGATAAAGGAAGAGGACGAGCTTATCTCTTCTGGGGTGGAAATCCAATAGATACAATTGCAGATTGCATTTTCGAAGGAGAAGGTTTCCCAGGAGGCATACAAACAGTTCCGTATGATTCAGGGCAAATATATATTCAGGGATGGTTTGGGCGAAAGATCGATGTCGGTGGAGATGTAAATGGAGATGGATATGTTGATGTCCTTGTGGGCGCACGTCACGCAGGTGGAAAAGAGAATAATGGTGCCGCATATTTCTTCTTTGGAAACACAAAAGATAAGATGGACACGAAATGCGATTATGTTTTCAGGGGAAATCACGCTGGTGATGAGATGGGCGCATCGTTGGATCTATACGACATAGATAATGATGGATTCTGTGAGGTGATCATCGGCGCAAGGTATGCTAATCAAAGACGTGGAGAAGTCTATATCTGGTGGGGTAGCAGAAACTTCGATGGAAATAGGCCGCCTGACCTGGTTTTACATGGAGAAATTGGAAGTTGCATGTCGGGAGGTGATATAGAATGCGGCGATTTCAATAAAGACGGCTATGGAGATATCCTTGTTGGTGCAGCACCCTATCCCCGTTATCCTGTCAATCATGGACGTGCCTATTTGTTTTACGGAAATGACAAGAACTCGATGGATTCGGATTCCGATCATATTTTCGATCCTGAGGAGAGTACTATTTATTTTGGTGCAGATATTTCAGTAGGAGATATTAATAACGATGGTTACGCTGATGCTCTGATCGGGGCTGAGGGAAATCCAAGTATGCGCAATGCAAAAGCTTTTTTATATTTCGGCCCTTTCAACTCCACAACCAGCGTCACCTTCAATTGGGACACCACCAATATTCCACCGGGAAAGCACATTCTGAAGGCGAATATAGCTCCGGTCGCAGGAGAAGAAGACATATCGGATAATACAATGACTGCAGAGGTTGAGGTCAAAGGGGATCGATAATGAAATCGACAAATCTATTACATCTCGTCTTAGTGTTAGTTCTTATTCCCGTTTGCTGTGGGAGTGAGAAGGCCGAACTGCCCAAGCCCGTTCACGATGTAGCCATCATGGATATTTCAGCACCTTCAACATGTAAGCAAGGCCACACTGTTCCTGTCACAATCAGTCTTGCGAATCAAGGTACTCGAAGAGAGACGTTTCGCGTAACACTAAGCGAGGATGCCACAGGCAAAGAAATAGCCAGCCAGGAAGTGACTTTGGCAAAAGGATGGAAAGACGGATCGGAGGATGTTGCTGATCTGATCTTTGATGCAGAGACCAATGAAACGAATGAATTGAGCAACTCCATGGATTCTAGTGGTGACGTAAATGGGGATGGTTACGATGATCTACTTATAAATGCTTGCTACTGGCATGGGGGCCAAGGTAGGGTTTATCTCTATTATGGAGGTCGAAACATGGACAATGTTGCTGATAAGGTCTTTACCGGCGAAGCCGTGGGGGATTGCTTTGGTGACATGGCTGGTACTCTTGGCGATATGAATGGTGATGGCTATTACGATGTTGTTGTAGGGGCGAGAGGCTATCATAACAGTGGGGACGGTTGGGGTGATGGGAGAGTTTATATATATTATGGCGCTCCGAATATGGATAACATTGCTGATGTGATTCTTGAAGGAGAAGCAGGGCAAAGAGGCTGTTTTGGCACGGACCTAAAAGCGGGTGATGTCGATAATGATGGCTACGACGACCTTCTTGTAGGTGCTTGTGTTATGAATTCATGGAGGGGAAGATCCTATTTATTTTGGGGAGGAAATCCATTGGATACAACCGCTGATGTAGTCTTTGATGGTGAACATGAGAATGATTGGTTTGGGCGTCAGGCACGTGTCGGTGGTGACGTAAATGGCGATGGCTATAACGATATAATAATTGGGGCAAAATTGTGGGATGCTAATGGTGGAGATGACAAGTTTGGCCGTGCCTATTTCTATTACGGAAATACCCAGGAAAACATGGATGGCACAGCGGACAAGGTCTTCAGCGGTGAAACAAGAAAAGATGAGTTCAGTACGGCTCTTGACCTATTTGATATCGACAACGATGATTTCGCCGAAGTTATTATTGGTGCACGCTACGCTGGAAACGGTCGGGGTCGTGTGTACCTCTATTGGGGTGCAAATGACTTTGGTGGCAGCAGCCCTGATATGATCTTGCAGGGTAAGCCGGGGGAGAGCATGGGGTGTGGTGACTTTGCGTGTGGCTATTTCAACAATGATGACTTTGGGGATATCCTTACCGGGGCTTTCACCTATCCCGATCCCCACTACCCAAGAATGATGGGCCGTGCATACATCTTCAATGGAAACACAAGAGCATCAATGGATCAACTGGCCGATTATATATTTGAGGGAGAATCCGGCCAAAATGGACGTTTTGGAAGTGCAGCTACGTCTGCTGATTTCAATAATGATAACTACGATGATGTTGTCGTGGGAGCCTGGGGATACAAGAATAGTCAAGGCAGAGCCTATCTATACTACGGCCCCTTCGAAAATACTACCGACATCACCTTCAACTGGGACACCACCAACACCTCTCCAGGCAAGCATACCCTCAAAGCGAGCATCGCCCCGGTTGCTGGAGAAGAAGACATGGCGGATAACACAATGACTGTGACGATCGAGGTCAATCGGCTTTCGAAGACTGTGAGTACTCCCAGAGAGCTTAATCAGCAATAACTGAGATTATACGGAGAATTGAGCCATGGATAAGAGACATTTCGTTACACAGATCATTCTGCTGGGCATTGTAACTGTAGCGTACGGAATTACCGCGGGTGCCGCTTTGGTTGAGGCCGTTTCCACGCAGCAGTCCTCAAAAACATTGCACGAAGCCGCAAAGGCGGGTAAGCTGGACGAGGTCAAATCTTTTCTCCTGCGGGGTGCGGATGTCAATGCCAAGGACAAGGACGGCTGGACGCCGCTACATAAGGCTATTATTGCCAATCAGAAGGATATCGCCAAGATGCTCATCGAAAAGGGACCCGACCTTGATATCAAAGACAATAAAGGTCGTACTCTGCACTGGTGGATTAAAGACACAAGTCATGATGTGGATGTGGCGGTGACTGATGTGTCTGGGCTTTCGAATTGTGTCGCAGGAGATGCTGTCCCTGTAAAAATCAGCGTTGCGAATCAAGGCATTCGAAGAGAGACCTTTCGTGTGACGCTAACAGATACAACTGATAGTGTACCAATAGGAACGCAATCAGTTGCTTTGTCTGCTTCGGGTTCAGGGGGTATGGATAACGTATTTGATCTCGCTTTTAGTGGGGAAAATCAAGGAGATCTTTTAGGCGAACATGTAACTTTTGGTGACGTTAATGGCGATGGTTTCGATGATATGCTTGCATTGGGAGCGTACGCTTATGACAACAAGAGGGGCAGAGCATATCTTCATTATGGTGGAGCAAATATGGATGATGTTGCTGATAAAGTCTTTCAAGGTGAAAATCAAGGTGATGCTTTTGGTTCGGTAGGTGAATTTGGTGATTTCAATAATGATGGCTATGATGATTTAATTATTTCAGCTTGTCTATACAATTCTAGTCGAGGTCGTGTTTATCTGTATTATGGTGGACCAGATATGGATACAAATGCTGATCTAGTTTTTGAAGGAGAAATCGGAACCGCTGGTAGATTCGGTCGATTTGTATCTGCAGGAGACATCAATAATGACGATTATGATGATTTTGTTATTACTGCAGATCATTATAATGCATCTAGTGGCCGTGTATACCTTTACTATGGTGGGAAGACTATAGATACAAATCCTGCTTTTACGTTTGATGGGGAAGCCGAAAATAACCGGTTTGGACACCGCACTGTGATTGGAAAGGATGTTAACGGAGATAATTACGGGGACATTCTCATAGGAGCACGTGAATATGATGGCTCAGGAACAAGTGATCAAGGACGATGTTATTTATACTACGGCAATACAAAAACAAACATGAATACGGTCTGTGATAAGATCTTCACTGGTGAGGCTGATCATGACAACTTTGGCTCCGGTGTTGATTTGTTTGATATTGATAACGATGGTTTAGCTGAGGTTATCGTAGCTGCCCGGTTTGCTGAGAATTGGAAAGGACGGGCTTATATCTATTGGGGTGAAGCTGACATTGATGAGAGTGCCGCTGATGTATACTTTGAGGGAGAAACCGGTAGTAATATGGGAGGGGATTCTGTAAAGACAGGCTATTTTAACGATGATGATTATGGGGATATAATAATAGGAGCATATAATTATCCTAATGCGTCTACTAAACATGGTCGAGTCTATTTGTTTTATGGTAATACAAAAGGTGAAATAGACACAACGCCTGATCATATATTTGATGGAGAGAAGCTTGCTACAGACGAATATTTTGGCATTTATGTTAATGCGGGTGATGTAAATAAGGATGGGTATGACGATTTGGGTGTAGCAGCATGGGGATATGATAATAATAGAGGAAGGATATACTTATTTTATAATGCCCCTCCTTCTTTAACAGACGTATCTTTTGAATGGGACACCTCCAACGCCACACCGGGCAAGCACAAACTGAAGGCGAGCATAGCCCCTGTTGCAGGAGAAGAAGATGTGGCGGATAACACGATGACTGCGACGGTTGAGGTCAAGGAGAGATAACAATGAAATTGGCTGATATATTCCAACTGGCTTTGATGTTAGCTCTCGTTCCCGTTTGCTATGGGACAGAAAAAGACAAAGCACCCAAGCCAGTTCGCGATATAGCCATCACGAATCTTTCAGCCCCTTCAACCTGCAAGCAAGGCGATACTGTTCCCATTATAATCAGCTTTTCCAATCAAGGTACTCGAAGAGAGACATTTAGTGTAATCCTAACTGAGGATGCCTCTGGAAAAGAAATCGCCAGTAAGGAAGTGGCGTTGGCGAAAGGATGGAAAACAGAATCAGATGCCTTTGCTGACCTGATTTTCGCTGGAGAATCGCCGGGAGTACAACAATTTGGCAATTATGTGTCGTCAGGTGATATAAACAATGATGGTTATGACGATTTTCTTACAACTGCTCCTTACTTTGAGAACCTTAAGGGGCGAGCTTATCTGTATTATGGTGGCAAGGAGATGGACAATTTTCCAGATATAACATTTACAGGAGAATATGAAGGGGAGGCGTTAGGTGTAGGCAATTGCCTTGGTGACATTAACGGTGATAACTACCTTGATATAATCCTTGGAGCATGCGGTTACAATTCAGGCCATGGACGGATTCACATTTACTATGGCGGGCCTGATATGGATTCCAACCCTGACATAACGATTATCGGTAAAAGTACAGGAGCATGGTTTGGTCGCCGAATTGAAGCTTATGATATTGACAGGGATGGCTATGACGATGTGCTTGTTGTTGCTACTCAATACAACAACAATACGGGGAGAGCATATCTCTTCTATGGCGGAAATCCATTTGACACAACCGCTGATGTGGTTTTTGACGGTGAGAATCCTAATGACAGATTTGGCCGCCAAGCGACTATGGGGCCAGACGTAAATGGCGATGGTTATGGTGAAATACTGATAGGAGCTCGAGGATGGCCAGGAGATAAAGGACAGGGCCGGGCGTATCTGTACTTGGGCAATACTCCTGAACGTATGGACAGTATTTGTGACATAGCATTTACTGGTGAAGAGGTAGGTGATCAGTTGGGTTCAAGTCAATGCATATGCGATATTGATAAAGATGGATTTGCGGATATCCTTGTTGGAGCACGCTTTGCGGCCAATAACAAAGGTAGGGTCTACCTCTATTGGGGAAAAGAAGGCCTTGACGGTGGACAGCCTGATCTGATCATGGAGGGAGAATATCAAAGTGATATGGGTGGAGATGACATCGTATGTGGTAATCTCAATGGTGACGTTTATGAGGATATTCTTATAGGTGCTTATAACTACCCCTCTCACACTACCAGGCGAGGACGGGTGTATGTCTTTCATGGTAATACAAAAACTACAATAGATACTGTCTATGATATAGTGTTTACCGGAGAAAAAGACCTTAACAGATTTGGCCTAAATGTTGCCATAGGAGATGCAAACGGAGATGGATTCAACGATGCCATTGTCGGAGCCTATGGATACAATAACTTACAAGGCAGAGCCTATCTGTACTATGGCCCTTTCTCAAATACTGAAAACATCACCTTCAATTGGGACACCACCACCTCACCGGGCACGCACACACTGAAGGCTTCTATAGCCCCGATTGCAGGAGAAGAAGATGTGGCGGATAATACGATGACTGTGACGGTTGAGGTTAAGGAGAGACAGCAGTAAACAGCTTAGAGAATGGGACATTGAATAGCCCCTGCACGGGGCTGTTAAGAACAGTTGTCATTGCGAACGAAGTGAAGCAATCTTCATTTGTTTGTAGTCGTCCGCAACGGAACAAGGAATTGAATATGACATCAGTAACGTTTCACGATCCTACGTCAGCAAAAGAAAGAAGATTGCCACGTCGCTGCGCTCCTCGCAATGACAACCGGTTTCATATCAACAGGCAAAGCCCGTTGACTCAGATCACGCTCACAGGGTGCCGTTTCTGGAACACACCAAACATCAGCCGTCTGCTCTATTTGTCATTAGTATTGGCTGTCATTTCAACCTGTTGCGGAATAGAAGAAGCCAAAGCCCCCAAGCCCATTCACGATGTAGCCATCACTGATATTTCAGCACCTCCAAGCTGCACTCAAGGCGATACAGTTCCTATCAAAATTACTGTGGCCAATCAGGGCACCCGAAGAGAGACGTTTCGAGTGATGCTGACTGAAAATATCTCTGGCAAAGAAATATCCAGCAAGGAAGTGACTTTGGCAAAAGGATGGAACCAAGGAGCAGCAAGTCTAATTTCAGGTGGTTTTGCCTTATTTAAAGATGACACTGATGAACGAAGCAATCTGGGTTTTAGTCTGTGTGCCACTGGCGATGTAAACAATGATGGGTTTGCCGATATGCTGATAGGTGATGGCTATATCAACAATTTTAGAGGCAAGGTGTCATTTTACTACGGTGGAAAGACTATAGATACTGTCCATCCTGATTATGTGTTTTCAGGAGAAAACGATGGTGATCAGTTGGGTGCTCAAACAGTAGATTTTGGCGATGTAAATGGTGATGGATATGATGATATCATCATTGGGGCAACTCTTTATGGGAGTGAGGATATGGATGGAAGGGCGTATGTTTTCTTGGGCGGGCCCGGGATAGATGCAAAGGCCGATTTGATTCTTGAAGGGGAAGATGGTAAGAACAGCAGGTTTGGCATAGCAGTTGCCGCGGGCGATATAGACAATGACGGCTACGATGATGTCCTTGTGGGCGCGCAGTCATACAATGACAGGATGGGGCGTGTCTACCTCTTTTGGGGTGGGCAACCAATGGATGCTATTCCCGATGTTGTGTTTGATGGCGAGTATTTCCCAGAACCAAATCCCTACGCTACGTTTCAAAAATACGGAGATAAAGGAGGCCCTCTCGTTCTAGGTAGTTGGTTTGGTCGAAGAATAGATGCAAGTGGCGACATAAATGGCGACGGTCATAATGATATAGTTGTAGGGGCCCGACATGCAGGCATCAAAGATAATGGTAGTGCATATCTTTTTTTAGGTAAACCGAAGAAGGAAATGGATGCAATATGCGATTTCTGTTTTAGAGGTGAAGATTCGCGTGATGAAATGGGCGCAGGATGTAAGCTCTTCGATATCGATAATGACGGCTTTGACGATTTGCTTATTTGTGCTCGCTATGCACGGGACTGGCGGGGGGCGGTTTACATCTGGTGGGGAGGAGAAAGATTTGATGGAAATCGTCCCGCCGATTTAGTTTTAGTCGGAGAGCCTTTAAGCAACATGGGAGGAGATGCTATCGCATGCGGTTATTTCAACGATGATGAATATGGTGATATTCTCGTAGGCGGCTACAATTATCCTCGTTACCCTATCAAGAATGGACGGGCATATATCTTCTACGGGAACGAGAGAGCTTCCATGGATACCACAATTGACCATATTTTTGACCCTGAAGGAGATAACCACCACTACTTTGGAAGCCGTGTCTCTGCCGGTGATGTAAATAAAGACGGATTTATGGATGCACTGATTGGAGCTGAAGGGAACGGCATGAGCCAGGGTAAAGCCTATCTCTACTACGGTCCCTTCCAGTCTTCAACCGACATCACCTTCAACTGGAACACCACCAACGTCTCACCGGACAAACACACCCTGAAGGCTTCTATAGCCCCGATTACAGGAGAAGAAGACGTGGCGGATAACATGATGACTGTGACGATTGAGGTCAAGGAGAAACAATAATGAAAATGAGTGGTGTATTCCATTTGGCTTTGATGTTAGCTGCTGTTCCAGTTTGCACTGGGATTGACCGCGGTCAAGCCGCCACGCCCGTCCATGACGTTGCTGTCACCGACATTTCATCCCCTTCAACCTGTAAACAAGGCGAGACTGTTCCCATCACAATCACCGTGACCAACCAAGGCACTCGAAGAGAGAGATTTCGTCTAACGCTGGCTGAGGGTGTTTCCGGTAAAGAAATTGCCAGCAAAGAGATGGCTTTGGCAAAAGGATGGAAGGATGGATCGGAGGGTATTGCTGATGTTGTATTCAATGGTGAAGCAACAGGTGTTCAAGAGTTTGGTAGTGGAATATGGTCTGGGGGTGACATAAATGGAGATGGGTATGATGATATACTCATTTCTGCACCTAGGTGGAATGAAAGCAGAGGCAGAGTCTATCTCTACTATGGCGGAGCCAGCATTGATCCTTCTTATCCTGATATTACATTCTCTGGCCAAGACCCCAATACGCATCTTGGTGATTATAGAGGCAGCTCTAGCTGTGACGTTAACCTGGATGGTTACGATGATATCCTCATCGGTGCGTGGGGATACAACAATTACACTGGTCGCGTTTATATACACTATGGGGGACCGAAGATTGACACCCAGGCGGATATGGTTCTGGATGGCGAACCTGGACAAGAGGGCTGGTTCGGCCTTGAAGTAACTTCTTCAGACATAGATGATGACGGACATGAGGACGTTCTTGTGAGTGCTCAGAATTACAACAATGGAGTAGGTCGTGTCTATATCTTCTGGGGCAATCCTATGGATACAAGCCCAGACGTGCTTCTTGATGGTGAAGGATATCCTGAAGGTAAGCCTAAGCCTGCATTGGGATGGGAGACGCAAGGTTGGTTTGGCAGAAGAATTGATGCTAACGGGGACATAAACGGTGATGGTTATAACGACATACTTGTAGGAGCAAGATATGCTGGTGAAGGCTTTAGCGGTTCTGCATATCTCTTCTTAGGGGGCAAGAAGGACGATATGGATACAGTCTGTGATTATGTCTTCCCTGGAGAGTCTCCTCGCGATGAAATGGGATCCTCAGGCAGGATTTTCGACATTGATCGTGATGGTTTTGATGATGTTCTAGTTGGTGCACGTTTCGCTGCAAATTATCGAGGCCGAGTCTATATCTATTGGGGTGCAGATAACTTCGATGGAAGTCAGCCTGATGTTGTTCTGGAAGGTGAGGCGGGGAGCATTATGGGGGCTGATGAAATTGTATGTGGCTATTTTAATAGTGACGGTTATGGGGATATCCTTGTGGGTGCTCCGGCCTATTTAAATAGGGGGCGAGCGTACATTTTCCATGGCAACACACAAGCACTGATGGATCAACAGGCTGATTATATATTTGATGGAGAATCCGGCCACAATGGACGTTTTGGGATTGCAGCGTCATCTGGTGATTTCAATAACGACAACCATGATGATATTGTCATAGGGGCATGGGGGTACAATGATCGTCAAGGCAGAGCTTATCTGTTCTATGGCCCCTTCGACTCCACAACTGACCTCACCTTCAACTGGGACACCACCAACACTTCACCGGGAAAGCACATCCTGAAAGCTGCTATAGCCCCTGTTCCAGGCGAAGAAGACATTACGGATAATACGATGGCCGTTACGATTGAGGTGAAAGGGCTTTCGAAGACTGTGGGTACTCCCAGAGAGCTTAATCAGCAATAACTGAGATTATACGGAGAATTGAGCCATGGATAAGAGACATTTC
>JADHXR010000196.1 GCA_016782865.1 Phycisphaerae bacterium | reverse complement strand
CACCCCAACGCGCTACAGCATTCTAACCGGGCAAATGCAATTCCGCACAGGCATGCGCGGAGTCTTTACCGGTGTGGGCGGCCCCTGCCTTATTAAGACGGATCGCTTGACTCTGCCGCAGATGCTTCGAGACAAGGGCTATACCACCGCCTGTTTCGGCAAGTGGCATATCGGCATGACCTTCCTCGACAAGAACGGAAACCGCATCAAGGCCGGCGGTATCAAGGGTGTGCAACAGATCGACTACTCGCGCCCTATCCCCGACTCTCCAATCCATCGCGGCTTCGACATGTTTTACGGAACAGTCTGCTGCCCGACTACGGATTGGCTGTATGCCTATATCGACGGCGACCGTATACCCGTGCCGCCAACAAAACTATTGAACAGAAGCAGGCTGCCGAAGCATCCGTACGCCAACGATTGCCGTCAAGGCATGGTTGCTGATTACTTCAATCATGAAGAGGTTGACCTGGTGTTCCTAGAGAAGAGTACGAAATTCCTTGAACAACACATAAAGAACAGTCCCGGCAAGCCGTTCTTTCTCTATCATTCGATGCAGGCGGTCCACCTACCCTCTTTTGCGGCTGACAAGTTCAAGGGCAAGACAAACGCGGGGCCGCACGGCGATTTCATCTTCGAGATGGATTACATCGTCGGCGAGCTTCTAGAGACTCTCGAACATCTCGGTGTGGCAGACAACACGTTGGTGATGTTCGCCAGTGATAATGGACCAGAGGTCCCTACTGTCATAAACATGCGACAAACGCACGAACATGACGGGGCAAGACCATGGCGCGGCGTGAAGCGAGATCAGTGGGAAGGCGGCCACCGCACACCGTTTATCGTGCGCTGGCCCGGCAAGGTCAAGGCAGGTACAACCAGCGACCAGCTTACGAGCCTCACCGATGTCATGGCCACTTGCGCTGAGATCGTCGGCGCGAAGCTGCCAAACGACGCGGCCGAGGATAGCTACAACATGCTGCCTGTGCTCCTGGGGATACAGGGTGACAAGCCGATTCGGACCTTTATGCTGCAGCAGACTATTTTATTAGAGATGTCGATCCGGGACGGTAAGTGGAAATACCTGGATCACAAGGGATCCGGCGGCAACAATTACAACCGTGGCGGCTCCTGGGGCATGAAACAATACGCGCTGAAAGACACCAACCCCGACGCACCCGGACAGCTTTATGATCTCGAGGCCGACCCCGGCGAGACGAAGAACCTGTACAGCAAGCACCCCGAAATCGTAAAGAGGTTGAAGACGCAGTTGGAGATATTCAAGCGCAGCGGAAGAAGTGCTCCATTGCGACAATCACCACCGAACAAGGAGCTGAAGCCGACACGATGAACGCGCGCCTTAGCTCAACGTTCAGTGAGGACTATATGAAAACAAACGTGACAATCTTTTTTACTGTAATGATATTCCTGTAGACTTCGATATCTGGCGCTGAATCGCAAGTGCCGGTTGGTTTGCAGAAGCAACTGCTGGCAGACGACTATGTCATCGCCGAGACGCACAACATTACACGCGAGGTGGGCCAGGCCAGGAAGCATGGCGTAGTGATGAAGCCTACCCTGCCATCGGATTTTCAAACCGGCAAGGTTCACGAGGGTCCAGACGGCGGCGGCGGTTATTCCTTTGGAGAGTCGGCCTTCTGCTGGTTCTTTTCCCCGCACTGGGACGAACAAAAGAATATGTTCCGCCTGTGGTACATGCCCAGTAAAAGAAAAGGCATCGGTCTTGCCTACGCCGAGTCGAAGGATGGGATCAAATGGTCCAAGCCGATGGTCTCCAAAGACGGCAAAAGCAATATTGTTATGGAGCCTGCTAATGGCGCTGGTTTAGACGGTGTAACCGTCACAATCGATCCAAGTGTTCCGTACGGGTCGCCGGAAAAGTACAAGGTCGCCTATTTTCCTCACCCCGGTAAATGTCAAACCCACCTGGGCTACTCCGCTGACGGCATCAACTGGAAGTCTTACAACAACGGGAACCCGGTAACAGGCAGGGCCGCGGATTTCAGTAATAAGATTGCCTGGGATCCGAACCGGAAAAAATACCTGCTGCTTTGTCGTCAAGATTTCGGAGCAGGCGGGGGCGTTGGCGAACTGCGTGGTGTCCGCATCATGGAGCATTCAATGGACAACGATTTGATCAACCATCCTACGGCCTGGAAAACGCTGACCAAGTTTGTACTGAATGATCCGGACAAGACCACGGTGCCGGGAAGCAGGAATGTGCCCCAACGGCAGATACACACTTTCCCGATCTGGTACTACGAAGGAGTGTGGTTCGGGCTGACCGACGTTCTGGTTGCGACTGACGTGCCTGTGCCCCACGGAAAACAGGACTACCAGACCAAACACGAAAAGGGCGTGTGGGAGTTCTACATGGCGCCGTCGCGCGATGCAATCAACTACGATTTCAAGGTGGCGGCTTATCCGCGCAAGCCACTGATCCCGCGCGGCCCGGCCGGAAGTTTCGACAAGGACTGCGCCCGCCCACCGGCGAACATCATCACGCACAATGATGAGCACTGGATCTACTACTTCGCGACCAACGAGCGCTGGGGCGCACGATTCTGGGACGCCCGGCTGGCTCTGGCCAAGCTTAGGCTCGACGGATTCTTCTATCTCGAAGCAAAAGACGAGCCGGGCACGATCACCACCAAGCCATTCAAGCTCGAGGGCGACAAACTGGAAGTGAATGTCAATGCGAAAGAGGGTTCGCTCTTGATCGAAGTGCTGGATGAAGAAGGAAGGCCGATTTCCAGGCTCTCGTCCAAATCCAAACGTGTTGATAAACTACGGCTTACACCGAAGTTGAAGCTCAAGAAACACAAGGGGAAGACCGTAAAACTGAAGTTCACGCTCCAGAACGCAAAACTGTACGCGTTCCAGTTCAAACAATAAGAATCACCGAACATGCACATGCACGGTACGGCGTACCGCCGTGATGTGAAACGTTGGCGCAGCAATATAATCACCCATATCTTAGTATTGCTATCATAACTACTGCCTGATACCCTATCAGCATGACGAAGACGAGATTCGAGTGGGACCCAGAGAAGGATCGCGAGAACGAGAGGAAGCACGGCGTCTCTTTCGAGTTCGCTCAGTATGCGTTCGCCGATCCCGACCGGGTGATCGCCGAGGATCTCTCGCACAGCAAGGATGAGCAGCGCTATTTCTGCTTCGGCCGGATCGGAGACGGAATCCTGACGGTGCGCTTTACGCACCGCGGAAACCTGATCCGGATCTTCGGTGCCGGATACTGGCGGAAAGGAAAGAAGATTTATGAAAAAGAAAATTAAATATACAGATGGTCCTATTGCAGACGCCAAGGTCGTTCGCGATTTCCTCCCTTCGCCGGATGAGCTCGCGTTCAAGGAAGACCAAGTCAAGGTAACCATAGGCCTCAGCAAGTCCAGCGTCGCTTTCTTCAAGAAAGAAGCCAAGAATCATCACACTCAATACCAAAAGATGATTCGTCGATTGCTGGACGTCTACGTCGCACAACACCAATAGAATGTGCTAACAAAAGGCTGAAGAGCTACAATATGAAAGCGCGCTTTCATATTGAGTCTTAGCCAAAGTGTTATCAATTTGAAATAGGAGAGGAATGAAGGACAACCACATAGGCAGACGAGAATTCATGCAGTATGCAAGCGTCGGGTTTGCAATATCTGCCTCATCCGGTGTGGCGTTGGGAGCCAACTCGACTCCCCTGCCCCAACCCGCGAGCAAGACTGATGGCGGTATCACAACGCAGACAGATGTACTGGTCGTCGGGGGCGGAACAGCGGGAACCATCGCGGCTATTCAGTCCGCCAGAGCGGGGGCGAGAACTCTAATAATTGAGCGGGGCACCCAGCTGGGTGGCACCACGACAACAGGCGGCGTTGCTTTCCCCGGCCTCTTTGATGCCTGGGGCAAACAGATCATCGCGGGCATCGGCTGGGAATTGGTGAAGGAAAGCGTGGAACTGGATGGCGGAACTTTGCCCGATTTTTCGAAAGTGCCGAAGCGTCATCCGATGAATCAGGTCAAGGTTAACCAGTTCCTCTATCCTCTCCTCGCGGAAGAGAAATGTGAGCAGGCCGGTGTTCAGATTGCGTACTATGAGTTCCCGCACTCAATCATCAGAAGCGGTGATGGCTGGCAGGTCGATTGTGTTGGTTTCGGAACCCGCAGGCGGGTTCTTTGCAAGCAGATCATCGACTGCACGGGCGGTGCAGAAGTCGTCGGCATGCTGAATCTACCACGACTTCGCGAAGAGGAGACCCAACCTGGATCCATGCTATTCCGTTTAGGCAAGCCCTATAAAGCCGGGCGTGAAGGTGTGATCGATGCCCTTTACATTCACGGGGCCGAATCAACGAACTCCCGTACGGTAACGGCGGCCAATCTGAAAGGGCGCAAGGATCTTCTTGCCAAGATCCGTTCATCCAAGAAACGGTTAATGCATAAGCAGCCGGAGGCCAGCTTCCGCGAGAGCTATCGCATTGTTGGAGAAACGATGATCACCGTAGACGACTATACCTCAGGTCGGGTTTTCGACGATGCGCTGTGCTACGCTTTCTATCCAGTCGACCTGCACACCAGGAAAGGGGTAAAGCCCAAACCGCTGAAGCCTGGCACCGTCCCGACAATACCACTGCGAGCCCTCGTGCCGAAGGACAGCCGTAACATCATTGTGGCAGGGCGCAGCGTATCCAGTGACCGCCTTGCAAACTCAGGACTACGGGTACAGGCATCATGCATGGCAATGGGACAGGCCGCAGGCGCAACTGCCGCGCTGGCCGCAAAGAAGAATACAACACCTCTCAAGGTTCCACTGAAAGATATACGGGGAATGCTCAGCAAGCACGAAGCCATAGTCCCAAATGTATAAAGAATGATAACAACTGAATTGATGATATTTCTCGCTACGCGCGAAAATCATCATTCAAAAACGTTGGCTTAAGAGGAAAAATATGAAACGAATCTCACCAGCACTTGCCAGCTTGTTTCTTGCGCTTGTTCTCCCATTGGCAACGGCGGAGGACAGCGCATCGGGCGACTTGAAGGCGGTAGGATTTGCCGACCCCCGTGGTGGCAGCGGAGGTAGAATCCTCCGCGTAACCAACCTTGATTCAGAAGGTCCAGGCTCACTCCGGGCCGCAATGGAGTCCAAAGGTGCACGGATCGTAGTCTTCGAGGTCGGAGGCGTAATTGATCTCAATAAGAAGTCATTGGGAATAACGCAACCCTTTCTTACGGTGGCAGGACAAACGGCCCCATCTCCAGGAATCACTATCATCCGCGGCCCCATCTATATCACAACACATGACATCCTCATTCAACATATTCGCGTACGTCCAGGGGACGCCGAAGAGCCCAGGCGAAGCGGATGGGAACCCGATGGAATATCCACCAGCGGAGGCGACGCGTACAACGTCACAATAGACCATTGCTCGGTTAGCTGGGCAACGGACGAGAACTTGAGCGCATCAGGACCACGAACGGAGGGGCCCGAAGCCACGTCGCACAGAATCACTTTCAGCAACTGCATTATTGCTGAATGCCTCAGCAACTCAACTCACGCCAAGGGAGAGCACTCAAAGGGTTCACTGATTCATGACTTCTGTAAAGATATTGCCATTGTCGGGAACCTGTACGCTCACAATATGCGTCGCAACCCCTACTTCAAGGCACACACCACCGGTGTCATTGCCAACAATGTTATTTACAACCCGGGGCAAGCGGCCATTCAGCTCGGATTCTCGAGTGGCGAATGGAAGGGTTCCAAGATCAAGCCCAAGAACTGTCGCGTGAGCATTGTGGGTAATATCCTCATACACGGAGACAACACGAAAAGGGGCCTCGCACTTGTTGCCCACCGGGGAGACGCATACATGGAAGACAATCAGGCGTTTGGCTCAGATGGGAGCCCCGCATCACTGGTATCTGGAAAGATCAACAAACTGAAAGAGAAGCCGCTGTGGCCTGAAGGATTGGAAACTCTGGCTGTAAAGGATGTTGTCGATTATGTCGTCACACACGCAGGTGCTCGCCCACGAGACCGTGATGAAACGGACAAGAGGATCATCAAAGAGTTCCGGGAACGGAAAGGCCGTATCATCAATTCGCAGGATGACGTAGGTGGTTACCCAAAGCACAAGACAACAGTCAGGCGACTTGATGTCCCTTCAGAGGATGTGGAGGCCTGGCTTCAGAAACTTGCCAAGGATCTTGAGTAAAGACAACGTCAGAGCCAACAAAGTCTTTGAAGCGACAGCCTAAAGGCCGCGCCTCAAGGCAAGCGTTGGCACTTGACGATAATACCATTAGTGATACTATATCGACATGGCAAGGGTTGACGACATAGTCACGCAGATGCGACGCAATCCGAAAGAGATCCGATTCACGGACGCCTGTCGCGTGTGCGATCACTACTTCGGGCAACCCAGACAGAAGGGATCGCGCCACAGGGTCTACAAGACCCCGTGGCAAGGCGACCCAAGAGTCAATATTCAGAACGCCAAGGGCAAGGCCAAGGCGTATCAGGTGAAACAGGTCCTGAAAGCGATCGAGAGGTTGGAGTATGAAAGCCATTCGAGATGATCACTATACATATCGGGTGACCTGGTCGGAGGACGATCGGGAGTATGTCGGACTGTGCGCTGAGTTCCCCAGCCTGAGCTGGTTGTCCACCTCCCCCGAAGCTGCGCTTCGGGGGATTCGGGGTGTTGTGGCCGATGTAGTCGCAGACATGAAGAAGTCACGTGAACCGGTGCCCGAGCCTCTGGCCAGTCGTAAATTCAGCGGCAAGTTCATGGTTCGAGTTCCCCCGGATGTGCACCGTGAACTCACCGTCGCAGCGGCCGAAGCCGGCGTCAGTCTGAATCGGCTTGCAACCGTCAAGCTGGCCCACTGAGAAGGATGTGCCAACATCCGGCTCGACACGTACGCTGAAAGCCGCGCTGCGCGCGATGGAATGGCAGCCTACCGGCTCAGTGCTCAACTCGCCATTCTGCCAGCGCGAATGATCATTGACGCAATCGCATATTCTTACTAGCCTGTAAGGAGACTGAATAAAGTAAGGAGGCTCGATCATGGTCACTGCAACACTGACAACAAAGGGTCAGATAACAATACCCAAATCCGTACGCGATTCGCTACATCTTCATTCTGGCGACAGAATCGCGTTTGTACTACAGGGCGACTCCGAAGCTGTGCTCAAGCCCATAACAAAATCCGTTGATGATGTGTTCGGTATGCTCCACGACCCGTCGCAATCGCGACGCACTGTTGCAGAAATGAATAAAGCTGTTGCTAACAGGTTTCGGAGTCGTAAACAGTGACTGCCGCAGACACCAATGTGATTATCAGATTTCTCGTCCGCGATGACGACAAACAAGCAAAGCTCGTCTATCGTCGCCTGAAGCAGGCCGAGGCAGATCGTACACAGGTCTTCATCTCCCTGATCGTCGTCTTGGAAACGATCTGGGTTCTAGAGAGTGCGTACGACAAGTCGCGCGCAGAGATACTCGATGCTATCACCAACATGCGCCAGATGCCGGTGTTCAGTTTCGAGAAAGACGAGGTCATTGAGTGCGTGGTTAAGGACGGCCGGCGGTTCAACAAAGCAGACTTATCGGATATCCTGATTGCTCATTCAGCGCAGTCGTGTGGGTGTGACAAAGGCGACACTTTTGACAAGGGTGCAGCCACGCTACCGTTCTTCTCCGTCCTGAAATGATTCGGCAGAACATGTTGCTGCATGCGATTTCTGGGTAGCCGCGCTTCGCACGGCTACCCAGAAACGCATGAGCATTGCGTTCGATTGAAGGAATAAGATATGAACCTCACCTATTTGAGATACCCTGCTATGGTCCTCGCCATCGTCGTTTCGCTTTGCTCAGGCAGCCTGCTTGTTGCCGCGCAACCGAATGTCATTATTGTAATGGCCGATGACCAGGGCTACGGCGACCTGAGCTGTTACGGCAATCCCATCTTGAAGACACCCAACCTGGACCGCCTGAGGCAGCAGTCTGTCTCATTTTCAGACTTTCATGTTGCTCCCATGTGCACACCCACTCGTGGAATGTTGATGACCGGGGTTGATGCCTTCAAGAATGGCGCAACAGGAGTCGCCGCAGGCATGACAGCCCTGAGAACAGATCTGCCAATTGCCCCACAGATGTTCATGAGCAATGGTTACCGCACTGCATTGTTCGGCAAGTGGCATCTCGGAGATGGCTATCCGTTTCGCCCCCAGGACAGAGGGTTTGAGGAAGTCCTCTCTTTCAATGGCTCCATGATTCCTGTGGTAGCAAACAGAATGAACGACAGCTACTTCAATCCCACACTTCTTAAAAACGGAAAGTGGGAGAAATGTGAGGGATATATCACCGATATTCTTTTCGAGCGCGCCATGGCATGGATAGAAGAAAGAGCGAAAGAGCAGAAACCCTTCTTTCTGTACCTCCCTACTCCAACACCACACTTTCCAAACCAAGTGGCTGATAAATACGCTAAGCCATATCGGGGGAAATCACATAAGGATAGCAAAGCACCGCCAGAGTTCTACGGTATGATCGCAAACCTGGATGAGAATATGGGGCGCCTTGATTCTTTTCTCAGGAAAATCGATCTGCATGACAATACCATCCTGATCTACTTGAGCGATAATGGTACGCAGAGTGACGCGGCCTACAAGCTCTTCAACGCCGGCATGAGAGGCAAAAAGATATCCTCCTTTGAAGGTGGACACCGCGTGCCTCTGTTTGTTCGCTGGCCGGCTGGACAACTCCTCCATGGCGAGGTCATCAAAGAACTGGCCACAGTTCAAGATATACTGCCTACACTCATCGACCTCTGTGAACTCAAAGGTGTACATGCTAAATTCGACGGGATATCCCTCGCCAAACCATTGCGCGACGCCAAGGAAACGATCCCCTTGCGCACCATCGTGAACCAATACGTCGTCGTCTGGCGCGACTGCACTGGAAAACCCTGGAATAACACTTGTGTTATGCGGGGGCCCTGGAGACTGACTTCTCCAAAGGAACTTTACAATATTCATTCCGACCCGCAACAGAGAACAAACCTGTTCAATCGGCATCCGAATATGGTCAAACAACTAACCGAGGATTACAAGACATGGTATGCTACAGCCAGAAGGCATCACCAGAGGATCCAGTGGCTGGAAGCAGGAGGAGACGCCCCAAACCCGATGGAATTCACATCGATAGATTGGATGGGGACATGCACGGATACATGGCAACATGCTCGGAAGCAGCACCATTCAAGAGGATACTACAATATCCGGATTAATGAGACCGGCACCTATACCGTCTCTATGAGACATTGGCCGGCGGAATCAGGCAATACTCTAGAGAGGGACATCGCAAAAGCCAGGTTGAGAATTTCACCTCCACGCGGCGTCAAATTCGACGAAAACAACAAGGAAACACCTGTGTTTGATGAAACGCTCTTTTTGGAGGTCAGGCAGGCGGGAGTCTTTAAAGTCAAACTCTCAGCAGGAGTCTACGAGTTCGCGCCTGATTTCCTTACCAAAGACGATAGATTCAAAAAGAGCGCTTTGCGTTTGATCGTGAAGAGGGATGAATAATCGAACAAAGGGCTGATGCGCGCGCGCCATTGGCCCAAGGAGATGAATGATGAGTAAGCTATTCGTAAGCCTAAGCCTTCTCACGGTTATGCTTCCGCTATCCGTATTCGCCTGCCCGGCAGACGGCAAGCATGAGCCACCCCGGCTGTTTGACCCAGAAACGGCGGGAGACTTGGTCAATCCAAAGACTTTGACGCCCATTGAGGAACGTCTCAACGGCATCATCGTGCCAGAGATCGACTTTCGTTGCGCCAACACCTACGACATCATCAGTTTCTATGACAGCTGCGTGAAAGAGTATGGAGGGGAAAAGGAGGGCCTCGACAGGAGCAGAATCAGAATTGTGGTAGACAGGACGTCATTCGGGGACGACGTCCCCTTGAACCACTTCAGTAGCCTCAAGATGCCGCTACTCTTCGCTCTCAGACTGACCTGTGCCCTCGGAGATTTGGAGTACAGAATAGAGGAGCACACAGTCACAGTGTTCAAGCCGAAGAAGAAGGATGGGCCAATCGGATGGCCGGAGACTGACCCAGTAGGCCAGTCCCGGCTTCCACACCACCGTACATGCGGGTCCGCATACGGCGGTTCCGGCAGTTTATGCCACGCCCGAGGGCGCGGGATAATGAAGATCAACCCATTGTTGCCGCATGTTCGGCACACCTTGATCCCATAGCCACTGTTTTGTCAGGGCGCGCTGGACGATACTATTTCCAGCCATCCGCCAGTATCCTTTCCGGCTGCGTGAGGCCAACTTGACATCATCTTTCGAGATGCCCATAGCCAGCAGATGCCGCCTTCGGGTTCGCGGTCGCTTCCACTGTTTCCAGTAGCATAGCCGCACACGGCGGCGTAGCCACTGGTCGAGTTCGAGCAGTTGCGTGTAACTGCGGCTGTGACCGTAGTAGTTTAACCAGCCTGTCACATAACGGTGCAGTTTGGGGATGCGTTGCCACATACTTGTCCCGTTGCTCCGTTTTGTGATTTCCCTGACGCGTTCTTTGAACCGATGCACTGCGGCATCTGTCCATTTCAGTTTCCCCCGACTCATCCTGAACCCAAGAAAGGTACAGTCGCCTAAGCGCGCAGCCTTACTCTTCGTCTGGTTTATTATCAGAGACAGCTTGCCTTCGATGAACCGTCCAACCGAGCGCAACACACGCTGTGCGGCAGAACGGCTGCGTACGAAGATCAGAAAGTCATCGGCATAACGTGCGAACCGAAGTCCCCGTTCCTCCAACTCCTTATCCAGATCGTCGAGCATGACATTGGCTAGTAGCGGTGAGAGCGGGCCGCCTTGCGGCACGCCGCAGGGCGTAGACTCTCTTTTGCCGTTCGGCAGGATAACGCCAGCATTCAGGTAACGGCTGATTAGCCGCAGCACCCGTTTGTCGCACACCTTTCGAACTAGCCTATTCATCAGCAAGCCATGGTTAACCGTGTCGAAGAAGCTTTCCAGGTCGCAGTCCACGCCGAAGCGCAGTCCATCGCTCTGAGCCAGTTCCATCCCAGCGAGAGCCATCCTCGCACTGCGCTTTGGCCGAAAGCCATAGCTATGAGTGCTGAAGTGTGGATCAAAGAGAGGTCCAATGACCTGAGCGATTGCTTGCTGGATCACCCGATCCAACACGGTTGGTATACCCAGAGGACGCTTTCCTCCGGTGGCTTTTGGAATCATCACCCGCAGCACCGCTGCTGGGCGATAGGTGCCCCTCTCAAGGGCTGAACGTATCCGTTCCCAGTGTTGACGAGAGAACTCAGGGAACGCATCAATGGACATGCCGTCCATACCTGCTCGCCCTTTGTTGGTCTTTACCCGTTTCCATGCCAATAGCATGTTTTCCCGAGATAGGATTTGTTCCAGTAGGTTGACCTGTGCCTCTCCGTGCTGCCCAGCCAACTCCTCCAGCTCAACAGCTCGCCCATTCGGGGTCTGCGCTGCTGGCTGCGGGTCAGTGGTCGAGTGACACCTGTCCGGTTCAGGCCTTCCTTCACGGACCTGTGAAGTACTATGCCTTCGGCTGACTCCCCGCTCTGCTTGCGCTTGCGGGGTCTCCCCAGATAAGAACGTGAACTGCAACTGTGCAACCTCAGCATTTACCTCCGAACCTGAACCTTGGGCGTCGGTGTGTTGTGCCACCTTGCCCGGCTCGTCGGCCTTATATGCTGTTTCTGTCCGTAAGCTCACAGTTTTGATCTCCGGCTTCCTCTCCACGGTCGGTTACCCTTCCGCAGTTGCCTTCATCTAGTATTTGCCCTACGCTCCATAGCGTAGAGTGGTTCACATACAGGGGACTTGAACCCCATTAGTTCGCGCCCATGCTGGGCGTACACAATCGCCTGCACCCTATCGTGAATCCGCTGTCGCAGATTCACGAAGAGTGAGGCGCGACGTTCCATCGCGCTGCGCGCGATGGAATGGCGAGTTAAGCGCTGATGCGCGCGACAGAACAAATCGTTCGAGCGCATTCGCCGCCAGACTTGCCATGCAGCGCATGGCAGCCTACCGGCTCAGTGCTCAACTCGCCATTGGAAACGTGATGAAGATAGCGATGTTCATAGTGCTATGTTCATGCCTACTCGGCTGCACGAGGCCGCAGGCTAGGTCTCGCACTCTGTACCCAGAGCCAGATCCAGATCCAACGCTGGAACAGGTAGCCAAAGTTAAACCGGGCATGACGAAGCAGAAGGTGATAGAACTCCTCGGAGATAACTTCTTCATGCAGGATAATCGGATGTGCTACCACACAAAGCATGACGTCAATTTCACCATGAGCCACAGTATCATTCTGAGTAACGGAATCGTTGCTCAGGTGAACTCTAGAGAGTACATGGATGGTCCCGAACCAATGGATGAATAACTGGAGAGTTTCCAACAACACACTGCACATTATTGCTTGCT
>JADHXR010000195.1 GCA_016782865.1 Phycisphaerae bacterium | reverse complement strand
AATGAATCCGCCCAGACGGTTGACATCCATGAAGGCACTCAACTCGTCGGCGTACCCACAAGTCCCCGAAGCCGTAAAAACCGGATTCGCCAACTTCAATCCGGCGAAATCAACCGATATATCGACAGTTTCCTGCATACATGCCTTCCCTTGTTTTTCCCGCCGAAGCAGGAATGCATACCCGTTCAGCCCAGTCTTTCGACAGCGAAGCGGACCATCTGGTCGTGGTCAAACGCCATATTCTCAGGCAGTTCTTCTATGTCGAACCATTTTGCCTTTGCGGCGTCGTCGCCGGCTCGAACTTTATCGTGCCCCTCGGTTACGACACCCATGAATGCAATGGTGATTTGTCTGCCTCGAGGATCTCGGCCGCATTTGCCGAAGGTGTGCATCTGCTCCAGTTGCACCGCCGTGAGGGCCGTTTCCTCAGCCAACTCCCTGGCGACGGCGTCCTCCAACTCTTCGTCTGTCTCCACAAATCCGCCCGGCACGGCCCATTGGCCCTTAAACGGCTCGTTCCTGCGCTCGATGAGCAGCACCTCGGTCTTGCCCGCCGAAACCGCGAAGACCACCGCATCGACAGTCACCATCGGCCTGGGCCATTCATATGTGTATTTGCCTTTTTTCGCCATAGGACACGAATTTAGTGCTTTGCATTCTAATACGTAACCTTGCTTTTTGCATTTTAATTCTTTATTTTCTCGTGCCGATTGCCTCAAATCAGCCCATAGCGTACAATGCCCCGAACAATGGTCTGTTTCCTGCACAACGCAATACGATATACGAGATACGCAATACGAAGAAGATGCCGGAAAGTTTCAAGAACATCCTGATAATAAAACCCAGCTCGCTGGGCGACATCGTCCTGGCGCTGCCCGCTCTTACCGCTCTGCGCAGGAGTTTTACCAGTTCGAGAATAAGCTGGCTGGTTCGGCCCGAATTCGCCGCACTGCTGGAAAATCATCCTCACCTCGACGAGATTATTCCTTTCGAGCGCAAGTTTCTGGGCAAGGCGTGGTTCCATCCCGGAGCGTTCGGCGCCCTCGTGTCGCTCACGCGGCGGCTTCGAAACGACAGGTTTGACGCGGTCTTCGACTTGCAGGGCCTTTTCAGAACGGCCTCGCTGGCATGGCTTTCCGGCTGCAAGAAGCGATTCGGCAGGGCGGACGCAAGAGAGTTCGCCCACATTTTTTACACGGATAAGGTCCCTCAGGGCGTGGACTGTGCTCACCTGGTCGACTACTACTTGGAGATAATCGCAGCGGCAGGCGCCGGCGAAATCAGTGTGGAGTTCATCGTACCCCAGGAGCCAGCCGCCGCCGAGTCGATCTTAAGGTTGTTGGCGAACCATGGAATAGCGAGCAACAGTTACGCGGTTCTTGTGCCCGGCTCGGCCCATCGGGACAAATGCTGGCCCACCGAACGTTTTGCCGAAGTGGCCGACAGAATTGCGACGCAATTTGGCTTGTCCATAGTTGCTACAGGCACAGGGCCGGAGGCGCCCGTAGTGGAGAGATTGAGTAAAAAGTCCAATGTTCCGATCACAAACCTGGCAGGGCAGACTTCGCTCAGCGAACTGATGGCGTTGCTCAGAGGCGCGAAACTGGTGGTGAGCAACGATACGGGCCCGGGACATATCGCCGCGGCCTCGGGCGTGCCGTTGGTGTTGATGTTCGGAAGGTCCAACCCCCTCAGAGTGGCGCCCTACAGAAGAAAAGAGTGCATCGTAGCGATCGACCCTGACGGCAGGGGGCTCGACATAAACAGCACCGACCCAAGGCACGATATCAAAGCCATTACCGTCGAACAGGTCTATCAAAAGGTGTGCGAGCAGATCGGAGGTCAAGCTTAGCAAAGAAAGGCAGGATCGAAATGGCATTGTTGATTTTGCGTCATGGACTCATGAATTTCCAGGAAATACTTCCATATCGGGATTGCCACTGGTTGCCTGAAGTGGATGCAGTACCGGTCAGTTCTCCTTCGAGGTGTTGGACCTTCAGTCCTGTGACTGAATGTATGCCTTTTTCGTAGTCGAACGTCTCCCCGTCATCGTCATAGAGCGAATATGTGTTTTCCTTCCGGCCGTAATGACGGACCTCCAGATCGATGGTCCCTTTGGCGCTGACTATATTGTTCACCGGAGACATCATCGGTATGATTCCGCCGTCTTTTGCGAATAAGGGGATTTGCTCGAGTTTTGTTTTGATCGTGATGGTCCCGCCATTTCCGGCCATCTCGCCGGTGTAGAAATCGTACCAATCTCCTCGGGGCAATACGACCTTGCGACTCTTCTGCCCGGCAAATACCGGCGCTACAAGTAAGGACGGTCCCATCATGTATTGGTCGGTCGTCTCCAGCCGCGCCGTCTCGGCGTATGGGTTGTCTTCGCCGTGCACTTTGCCGGCGATGATTTCTTCCGTATGATCGAAGCCGGCCTCAAGCACCATAGCTCTAAACGGTGGAATGCCTCTCTGATTGTAGTCGTAAAAAGCCGTGTACATATAGGGAAGAAGGCGCGTGCGCAATTTGATGACATCCCGGACCAGACCTGTGACTCCGGGGAAACTCCAAGGCTTTTTGCCCGAAGACCAGGCGTTGAGCTGGACCAGCGGGGAAAAACAGACCGATTGAAAACGTCTGAGCCATTCTTCATCCGATCTTGCGCTGCGAATCTCAGGCGTCCAAAGCACGCCGGCCAGCGAGCAATTCACCAAAGCGGTGACATATCCCTGATGATCATAGTAGTCGCTGTATATCACAAAACCGGAAGGACTGGCTGCACCGTTGGAGCTTCTGACCAATCCGTAAGTTCGCTTGTTCATCTCGCCGAAGCGCTGCATGAACATGTCCTGGATCATTAAGCCGTACAATTGACGAATCTGCACGGCACTGTGGCCCGAAGGAAAGGACGCATGGTCGGGCCAGAGCCAGACATCGTAGCCGTCCACTTCATCGAACTTGTAACCGCTGACCCCGATGTCCAGGTGATTCTTCTGGTGGTGATCGAGCAATACCTTCCGGGCGGCCTCGATTGTGTAATCCGGCACCTGACCGAGCCAGACCGTGTGACTTGCCGTATAAGGTTTCAAAGCCTCCGAGATGGTCGATGTGGGGGCGACATAAGGATTCTCCCAGAGATTGACTTTGATGCCTTTCTTTGACAATCGGTTTAGAAGGCGTTTCGGCTCGGGAAAACGCGTCTTGTCCCAATCGAAGGAACAGGGATAGGCAAAGCTCTGCCAGCCGGGTTCAAGCCCGAGGACGTCGAGCGGAAAATCCCTCTTCTCAAACTCGGCGACTTCCTTGAGCACATCCGAATCCGAACTTCGAGTATGCATTCGATGCCAGAACCCCAGGCCCCAGCGAGGGGGCAGGACGCCGCCGCCGCAGTAGAGATTGTATCGCCTCACGGCTTCGAGAGGATTACTTCCGCCGAAGACGTAAACTTCCAGCCCGTCGCCGGCGACACTCGCTTCGACCGCATCGGAAACCGGCCTCGCACTCCATTTCGAGCCGCCGGTTGTTCGATCGACATAGGGTGGAAGCTTGCTGTCTTTTCGATTGCCTATGCCGACATAGAACGAAGGACGCCGGGCGGTTGAGACAAAAACACCGTAACCTTTGCTTGATATGTAAAAGGGCACCGGCGCGTGGGTATAGCCCTTGACGCCGCCGTAGTGATCGACTTTCAAATGGTAGACATTGCCGCGACGATTGATGCCATTGAACTCGAGGCCGAGCCCGTAAATCTTCTCGGATTCCTCCAGCGGCAGTCTGACATTCGCGCCGGATGCGTTGATCTGTCCCAGGGTCGCATCTCGCTCGAAGGGAAACTCAGCATCCCCCATGTCGGCGAGGGCCTTTAGCTTTGGCGGCCGGGCATAATCCATGGACGCCAGTTCCTTTTTGCCGATAGACGCCTTCCAAACGCCGGCCGCGACTCTTTCCCATTGCAGAATGTCCATCGAAGATATGGAAGTGACATCTGACTTGGCCCCAACAGCAATGGAGCAAACGAGTAGTAGGACTATCGCCAATCTAATGTTATTCATAAGATTTCACCCGATCAACTTTGTTGTATTCTTGCTGCCGCATGGCGTGCGATGTTTCGCACGGCCTTACTCAAACCGCACAGTCACTTGTCCCTTTTCCTTGCTGAGCAGCACCTGCTGCGTCTGCCCCGCACACGTCACGGCATACTTGCCGTAGAAAGCGCGAACCCGGCATCGGCCATCCATGTCAGCCCTGCCGTCCCGGCGGGTCCACCATTGCTTGAACACCAGATCGCGATACGCATCCGCAGCCGCGGTGGGTGTCCAGTCCCGGCGATAGAGCGAAGACTGCCGAATCCAGTTGGCGCCCTCCCAGAACCCCCACATGAGAATCCCTTCGACCGCCGGGTGGGCGAAGCAGATGCGATAGTATTCGGTAATGGTTTTGGCCTTGGCCTGTTCCTGTTCGGCCGTCAGCTTCAAGTTTCGCTCTCGCATGTAGCGCGATCGCTGGCCCGGCATATTGAACTCGGTGACGCGAATCGGCAGCCCGATCTTAGCCAGCTCATCGAGAGCGTGCTGCAACGCCTCGGGGTCAAAGGAATCTCCGTGCAGATGCCCCTGCACGCCGATCCCTGCCACCGGCACGCCCTGATCGAGAAAGCCGCGGATATGTTTGACATAGTCGTCGAGCCGGTTGCCGGTCAGGATATCATAGTCATTGACGAAAAGCCTGGCGTCGGGGTCTGCCTCCTTGAACCAGTCCGCCATGTTCTTGGTAATTCCGGGTCCCAGGCGGTCCTGATAATAGTTGGCGTGGAGCATCTCATTGTTGAGGTCATATTCTGCAAATCGGCCCCGGTAGCAACGCCCGATGTCCTTCGCGCGATTCTTGAGCGTCTCGCGCAGATCGTCGTCGTTCATCTGCTTGAGCCAGTCCTGGACCCGGTTGGGGATGCCCCAGAAAACGCAATGTCCCCGGAGCGGGATGTCATGCTCGGCAGTCCACGCGAGCATCGCATCGACAACGCTATAGTCCACCTCTCCCGGCCGGCGCTCCATGGAAAGCCACTTCACCGCGTTTTCAGTGACTGCGGCGTTGAAGTTGGCCAGAAATGTTTCCTCGTATCGGCGCTGGTCCTCTGTGCTCATCCGTCCACCAAATGCTCCCGAAGACAGGGCGGCGCCAAACCAAAACTCATGCCGCAACTGCTCGATGTGCACCTCCGCTGCCGGTTTGGCCCTTACAACCAGTTCGCCCATCCGGTGTTCTCGAATTCTTGCCTCAAGCACATCGGGCGCGAGCCTGCCAGGTGCGCCTGCCCCGGAACCCACACCTGTTCCGCAGAAACAGTACACCAACATCATCAAGACTGCATATCGTTTCATTGTCATATCCCTTTCGAAAATTCAGCACTTTTCTGTAATGTGTAACTTGCTGGGCGTTCTGATCTTCTGATTCGGCAGTAGGATATCAGACCCGTCTGAGGATTTCAAGCGAAGCAATGCAGCGTGGGATGTTTTCGCACGGCTTGCTTTTTCTTATTTCTCTTGAATTCTTCACAAAGTCCAACTATAATATTTTGGGCGTGAGCGGGGTTTTGCTTGATCAACGATTCCTGCCGACGCCAAGAGATTGCATGTGAATTCCATGTGTGTTTCTCGTGTTAAGCTACACAAAAATGGCCTTTTCAGGCAACTCTGACTGATAGAGGAGTCCCTTCTTGGCAAAGTGTTTTGTGATACAACCATTCGACAAAGGGCGATTGGTGATATTTCTTAAACCTTTGCTTGACATTGGCCGACTATTACCGTATACGGTATTTGTGATCGATTAACCGTATTCGTAAGGTTTGGACGTTATGGATAGGAACATGGACATTGCGATTATCATAATTATTGCGGAGAAAATGAAGCTGCCTTGAGAAAGCCATTCAATCGTGAATCGAAAGCCTTCCGGAGCAGCGAACTCTGGAAGGCTTTTTTTATTAACGTGCTCGTGCGAAAATAGGATATGCCGCCGGCCTTGACAGAAGGGGTCGATATGTTTATCTTACGTGGTTTACATTTTTGATATTTAGGATATTTCAGATGTCTCAAGAAAAGACAAAAGGTTATCGTGATACACTGAATCTGCCGAAGACGGACTTTTCCATGAAGGCCAATCTGACCCAGCGTGAACCGCAGGTGCGAAAGAAGTGGGCCAAGGAGAATATTTACGGCAACATCAGGGAGGCCCGCAGCGGTGCTCCTTTGTACATTTTGCACGATGGCCCGCCCTACGCCAACGGCGACATTCACATGGGGCACGTCATAAACAAAGTCCTCAAGGACCTCGTCGTCAAGTACAAGACGATGGCGGGCTTCGACGCACCCTACGTCCCCGGCTGGGACTGTCACGGGCTGCCTATCGAGTCCAAGGTGGTCACCGAACTCGGCGAGAAAGTCCGCGGGATGAGCAAGCCGGATGTTCGCAAGCTCTGTTACAAATACGCGAGCAAGTACGTCAAGATCCAAAGCAAGCAGTTCCAGGCATTGGGTATCTTCGGCGACTTTGACAATCCGTATCTCACATTCAAGCCCTCGTATGAGGCGGGCATCCTGGAAGTATTCGCCGAGCTGGTCGCCAAGGGGCTCATCTACAAGCAGTTGAAGCCGATTCACTGGTCGATCGGGTGCGAGACGGCGCTGGCCGAGGCCGAATTGGAGTACAAGGACATTGCTTCGCCCAGCATATTCGTGAATTTTCCCGTTGTCGAGCAAGGCGTTGCAAGGCTCGCCGAGCTGGGTTTGGTCGATCCGGGCCGGGCAGCCGGCGCGGAGGTCTGCTTCATGATCTGGACTACGACCCCCTGGACGCTGGTGGCGAATCTGGCGGTAGCGGTGCATCCTTATCTCGACTACACGGCGATAAGCTACGAGAAGAACGGCAGCGACTTTATCTCGATTGTCGCAACCGACCGGGTCGAGGCGGTGGTCGCCGCAGGCGGTCTAAGCGAGGGCCGGTACAGCGTCAGCGAGACGACCGTCAAGGGCAGCGAACTCGAAGGTCTGCGCTACGAGCATCCGTTTGTCGAGAGCAACCCGACGGACAAGGATGCCTACATGGTCCTGCTCGCCAACTACGTTACTACCGCCGACGGCACGGGGCTCGTGCATACCGCACCGGGACACGGGGTCGAGGACTACATGTCCGGGCAGAAGTATGATCTCGCGGTATATTCGCCGGTGACCGATGACGGGCGTTATGATGATACAGTGCCGAGCTGGCTGCGGGGACGAAGCGTGCTCGATGTCGACGCGGTCGTGAATAACGACCTCAAGCAGAAGGGGCTGCTCTTCGCCCAGGGTGAGATAACGCACAGCTATCCGCATTGCTGGCGCAGCAAGGGACCGGTCATTTTCAGGGCGACCGAGCAGTGGTTCGTCGGCGTGGATAAAGAACTTGCCGCCGAGGGCAAGAACCTGCGCGATCTGGCGCTTCAGAGCGTGAAAGAAGTTAAGTGGATTCCCGCCTGGGGTCAGAATCGCATCGCCGGGATGCTCGAATCGAGACCCGACTGGTGTATCAGCAGGCAGCGCAGTTGGGGATTGCCGATCCCTGTTTTTGTCAGCGCCGACGGGCAAACGTTGGTCACCGAGGAGTCCGTGTTGGCCGTGGCCAAACACACCGCCGAGCGCGGCTCGAACAGTTGGTTCACCGATTCGCCCGCTGAGATTCTGGGCGAGGACTTCGAGTTGCCCGAGGGATTTGTCCTCGGCGAGCTGCAGAAGGAGGAGAATATTTTCGACGTCTGGTTCGAATCGGGCTGTAGCTGGTACAGCGTCTGCGTTAAGGAGAAGGGCTGGCCCGTTCCGGTGGATTTGTATCTCGAGGGTTCGGACCAGCATCGCGGCTGGTTCCAACTGTCACTGCTGCCGGGCCTCGGAGCGACGGGCAAACCGCCTTTTCAGAGCGTCTTGACGCACGGCTTTACCGTCGATGAAAAAGGGATGAAACAATCGAAATCGCTGGGCAACTATGTCAACGCCCTGGACGAGGTGGCAAAATACGGATCCGACATCCTCCGGCTCTGGGTATCGAGCGTAAACTATCAGGAGGATATTCGCTGCAACGACGAGATCATAGGACGCTCGCAGGACGCATATCGTAAGATCAGAAATACGCTGCGATACCTGTTCGGCAATATCGACGATTTCGATCCGACCCGGATGACCGTCGCCTACGACCGGATGTTCGAGATCGACAAGTGGGCCATGCAGAAGCTGCAGAAGCTGATTGCCGATGTCACCGACGCCTACGATAACTTCGTCTTTCACCGGGTCTTTTCGCTGATTTACAATTTCTGCACGGTTGAAATGAGCAGCATCTACATGGATGTGCTCAAGGACCGGATGTACTGCGACGCCGCCGACAGTCCGTCGCGGCGCAGCGCCCAGACGGCGATGTACAATATACTGGACGCCCTGATTCGGATGCTCGCTCCGGTATTGGCGCATACCGCCGAAGAGGCCTGGGCCGCAATGAAGTTCAGGTCAGAGGATGTTGAAAGCGTGCACCTGGCGCGGATGCCTCAAGTCGACGATGCGATTGATTACAAGAGCGCCGAGCCAAAGTGGCAGAAGCTGATGGGGCTGCGCGACGAGGTCCTGCGCGTGCTCGAAGGCTTGAGACAGGGCAAGAAGATCGCCAGCAATCAGCAGGCGTGTGTGACAATCAATTGCGAAGACGAAGACGCCGGCCTTCTCAACGAATTCGGGCTCGATCAGTTCGCGGCGCTCTGCATCGCCAGCGAGGTTAAGCTCCAGAGGACCGTAGGCGAGACAACGGTTGGTGCACAAAAGAGTACCTGCGAGAAATGCCAGCGATGCTGGAACTACTGGCCCAGCGTAGGGGCCAACGCCGGACACCCCGACCTGTGCCAACGCTGCGCAGACGTGACCGGCACTTGACAGCCCGGGCTGCAACGAATAGAGTGGCGCCGATGGCAAAGAAACTCTACATAATCGACGGCCATGCGCACATCTACGCGGCTTATTACGCACCGATGCGAGGCCAGTTGACCAGCCCGGCGGGCGAGCCGACGAAGGCCGTATATATCTTCACGATGGCGCTGCTGGGCCTGATTGAGCGGCACAAGCCCGATATGCTGGCAGTTGCGCTCGACAGCAAGGCCAAGACTTTTCGCAGTGACATATACCCTGAGTACAAGGCGCACAGGCCGCCCATGCCGGACGATCTGCCGCCGCAGATAGATCGAATCGAGCAGATTCTGGAGGCGATGAATATCCCGAGGCTCAGGCTCGATGGATACGAAGCGGACGACATCATCGGCACCTTGGCGAAAAAGGCCGCTGCAGACGGTCACCAATCTCTGATATGCTCGAAAGACAAGGATATGCTCCAGTTGATCGACGAGCATATCAGCACTTTCGATATCAAGACCGATACGAAAACGGATGTCCGGGCGATGGTCGAGCAAATGGGCATCACTCCCGAGCAGTTTATCGACTGCCTCGCCCTGCAAGGCGATACTTCGGACAACGTCCCCGGCATACCGGACGTGGGCCCCAAGACCGCGTTGACATGGATACAAAAGTACGGCTCGATCGAAAACCTCTATGAGCATGTCGATGAGATAAAGGGCAAGCGCGGGGACAATCTGCGCAAGTTCAGAGACATGGCCGAGATGAGCAAGAAACTGGTCACCATAGACTGCGATGTCCCGGTCAAAATCGATTATGACGAACTCGCACGCAAGGATTTCGACAAAGCCAGACTCGCCGAGATTTTTGCCGAACTCGGCTTTAGCCGGCTGCTAACGCAACTGGGCCTGACGGCCGATTCGGCACTCGTCGAGGAGACCTCATTCGCCGGGCCGGCGCCTGCAAAGACGGCCGGCCACGACTATCAGCTAGTAGACACTCCCGAGAAGTTCGACACGTTTCTGGCCGGGTTGAAGAAACAGAAGCTTTTCGCAGTGGACACTGAGACCACGTCTGTCGATGCGATGCGGGCGGACCTGGTCGGCATGAGTTTTTCCTGGCAAGCTCATCAGGGTTTCTATTTACCTGTGAAAGCCCCGCTCGGAGCCAGGCATCTTGAAATAGAAACAGTCCGGCATCAACTCGCGCCGATACTTGCCGATGAAGAGGTCAAGAAGATCGGCCAGAATATCAAGTACGACCTGCTGATCCTGCGAAACGCCCAAATGCCGATAAGGGGAGTCTACTTCGATACGATGGTCGCCTCTTACTGCCTGGAGCCCGGGCGGAGCCATTCGATGGACAACATGGCGGCCGACTATCTCAACTACGAATGCGTACCGATCTCGGCCCTTATCGGCAAGGGTAGAAACCAGCTTACGTTCGATATGGTCGATACGGTCGCCGCGGCCGAATACGCCGCCGAGGATGCTGACATCACTTTTCGTCTTTATGTCTATCTGAAAGACCGCCTCGAAGCCGAGCCTTCGCTCAAGAAACTGTTCGAAGACCTTGAGATGCCGCTTGTCGGCGTGTTGGCGGCGATGGAATACAACGGCGTCTCGCTCAATACAAAGCTGCTGCGAAAGATGTCCGGCGAGATTAGCGAGACGCTCGATGTCGTCATCGATAAGATTTACGAACAAGCAGGCGAGGTCTTCAACATCGATTCACCCAAGCAGCTCGCCGAGATTCTCTTCGACAAGCTGTCTCTGCCGCCTGTCCGCGTCGGCAAGTCGGGCCGGAGCACGGATGCAGGCGTCCTCGAGCAGTTGGCCGGCCAGCATCCTGTCACCGAGCTTGTCCTTCAATACCGCACGTTGAACAAACTGCAGAACACCTACGTCAACAAGCTCGGCGCGCTCATAAACCCGCGAACCGAAAGGGTGCATGCTTCCTTCAACCAAACCATCACCGCAACGGGGCGTCTGAGTTCGAGCGGCCCGAATTTGCAGAACATACCGATCCGCACAGAACTGGGCAGCAGAGTCCGCGCGGCGTTTGTCCCGGCCAAACAAAGCGACTGTATCCTGAGTGCGGATTACTCCCAGATCGAGCTTCGCCTGCTGGCCCATTTTTCCCAGGACCGGGCCCTGATGGAGGCCTTTGCCGCCGACCGTGACATTCATCGCTTCGTCGCCTCGCAGATTTACGATTGCCCGCTCGATGAAGTAACCGGCGAAATGCGCTCGCGCTGTAAAGCCGTCAACTTCGGCATCATTTACGGCCAGGGGGCGTTTGGCTTGTCACGCAGTATCGGAATAAGCCGAGCCGACGCGAAGAAGTTCATCGACGATTATTTCGCCCGTTACAGCTCGATTCGCGGTTTTCTTGACGATTGCGTTGAGCAGGCCAAACAGACGAGCTACGCTGAGACAATTCTGCACCGCAGGCGAAGAATCGCCAACCTCAACAGCAGGAATTCCAACAAACGCTCGCAGGCCGAGCGACTCGCAATCAACACTGTCATTCAAGGCTCGGCGGCTGACCTGATCAAAATCGCCATGATAACCATCCAGCGAAAAATCGACGCCGAAGACTTGCCTGTGCGCGCAATATTACAAGTCCACGACGAGTTGGTCTTCGAGCTGCCTGCCGCCGAGGCCGATACACACGCCGAGTGGATAGCCGAACACATGACCGGCGCCATCAAACTCGATGTCCCCCTGAAAGTTGACGTAGCCATCGGCCCGAACTGGCTCAGCGGAAAATAGCATATGACAACGATAAGTTTAAACAGACGTAATTTCCTTCGATCTCTCGTGCTCGGCGCCGCAAGTCTCTCTCTGCCACGAATCGCCGGCGCCGGCCCCTCCCGGAAGCCGAATTTCGTCGTTGTCCTGGCCGATGATCTGGGCTGGACGGGCCTGGGCTGCTTCGGCAGCAAGTATTACGAAACGCCGAACCTGGACCGCCTCTGTGGCGAAGGCATGAAGTTCACCAATGGTTACGCCGATGTGCCCGTCTGCGCTCCGACCCGGGCGTGTCTGATCAGCGGCCAGTACACGCCGCGAACCGGGGTCTATCGTGTCAGTGACATGACAAAGGGCAAGGAAAAGTACTGCCCGTTCATCCAGCCGAAGAACACGCCGTTCGGCCTTGGCAAGAAGACGATCGCCGAGGCCCTGAAGGAGCTTGGCTATACGACGGCCCACTTCGGCAAATGGCATCTCGGGCCGAGCCATCCAGGCGAGCACGGGTTCGACGTTGCCATTGAAAGCTCGGGCAGGCACTTCGATCCTCAGACCAAACCGCCAACGGATATACCCAAGGGTACTTACTTGACGGACCTGCTCGCCGACCGTGCGCTTGCATTGATCGAGTACCTGATCGAGGACAGGCCCGAGTTGTACGACCTGGAGAACGATATCGGCGAGAAGCAAGACCTGGCCCGGAAGATGCTCGTCAAAGTAGAAGAACTCCGCGCCCAGCTCAAGACCTGGATGAAAACAGTAGGTGCACCAGACTTGCCGCAAAACCCGAACTACGGAGGGATAAGCGAGATGGGGGAACTGAAAACCAATAGGGTCTGCCCCAATCCTGTTCGGCCCGGGGCTTGCTGTCGGGCTGGCTAGCTTACATGGCGTGCGATATTTGCCCGAGGGCTTGTCACACAGGCATATATAGGGGTGTGTTCGCTGGATGTGCGCAGCATAAACCGGGGCTGCAATCACGACGGGGATTGAGCCTGCTACGGATTAGCCAATTCTTTGCAGACGGTGAATATGGGACAACAGTTCTTCTTCATCGGCCATGCCTGTGAAATACCAACAGAGCATTTCATATGTTCGCAGGGTCGGTTTACGACCCGTCCAAAGTGATATCAACATACACGCAATGATGGCCGC
>JADHXR010000194.1 GCA_016782865.1 Phycisphaerae bacterium | reverse complement strand
CAGACGAAAACGAGCGAAATCGATTCTGGCAAGGCGGAAGATCAAAATGCCCGGAGGTGGTGCTATTCACCATCGAGGACGCATTTTGATCTTTCAACGCCGCCAAAATCGATTGCAGCCGTTTGCAGTCAAAATGAATATTAGAGGTGCCCTATAGCCGGATGATCGCAGTTCAGGGAGCTTATGGACATGGTGAATCGATTAACCATCAAGAGAACGGCGTTGTGCCTGCTCCTTGCTTCAGGCGGCGCTCTGAGCCGAGATCGCAATCCGATAGCAGACCTGGTGATCAAGAATGCAAAGGTCATTACGATCGACAACGATAATCCTCGCGCGCAAGCAATAGCCTTTCGGGGCGAAATAATCCTTGCCGTGACCTCAAACGAGAGTGCCGAAAAATACGTCAAGGAAGGCGTTTCGACAATAATCGATGCGAGAGGCAGACTCGTCGTCCCCGGCTTCAACGATGCACACATCCATTTTAGCTCGATTGACCCCGACTATATCGACCTTCGTTATATTACGGATTCGAGCGTCATCACAACGAAGGTCAAAGAAGCTATCGCCAGAGCCAGGCCCGGTGAGTTGATACGCGGCGGTCGCTGGGAACATGAAATGTTCACCGACAAACAGTGGCCCACGAAGGAGCTTATCGACTCGGTGGCACCCAATAATCCGGTGGCGCTAACTCGTGCGGACGGGCACTCGGTCCTGGTCAACAGCTACGTTATCGGCAATTCAGGGATCACCAAGGAGACCGCCGATCCGTTCGGCGGCGAGATACAGAGGAATCCGATCACCGGAGAACCCACCGGAATTTTCAAGGAGAAGGCCAAGGGGCTGTTGAAATACGCAGCCAAACCTGTTCGTCTGACCCCGAAAGAGCAGCAGGAGCGGCTAATGCGCCGATGGCAGGCCGCGTTCGATCTTGCAGCGAGAAGTGGGGTCACCTCTATACAGCTTGCCCCCGGCGGCGACTTTGAAATATTTCAAAAGTTCAAAGACATGGGCAAGCTCACGCTGCGCGCGTACATTGGCGGCCCTTTGACAGTCGATAAACAAAAGATGAGACGCTACGCTGAACTTAAAAAGGAATATCCCAAAGACGGCAACTGGATACGATTCGGTTACATCAAAGGATTCATCGACGGAACGCTGGGTTCGGGCACTGCGCTGTTTTTTGAACCTTACCTCGACGCTCCCGAAAAGACCGGCCTGCCTCAGATGCCGTACGAGAAATTCGAGAGGATGGTAGTGGACATGGACAAAGCAGGCTTCCAGATAGGCATTCACGCCATCGGCGACAAGGCCAATAGCTGGGTCCTCGATGCCTATGAGGCGGCGCAGCGGTCCAACGGGAGGCGCCAGAGCCGTCACCGCATCGAGCACGCCCAGGTGCTTTGCGATGCCGACATCTCTCGCTTTGCCTGCCTTGGCGTGATCGCATCGATGCAGCCCACACACTGCATAACGGACAAACGTTTCGCCGAAAAACGAATCGGGCGACAGCGCTGCAGGGGAGCCTACGCATGGCAGCGGCTGTTGGATGCAGATGCGATGATCGCTTTTGGGACTGATTACCCTGTCGAGCCGATTTGCCCTTTGGAAGGCTTATATGCCGCAGTCACACGAAAGGACCGGGCCGGCGAGCCCGGCGAGGGATGGTTCGGCGATCAGAAATTGAGCACGGAAAAAGCAATAGAGCTTTACACGCTCGGCTCGGCTTATGCGGAATTCACCGAAGATCGCAAGGGCATGATCAAACAGGGGTATCTGGGTGACGTCGTGATTTTCAGCCACGATCTTATGACTATGCCGCCTGACAAGATCATGTCGGCAAAGGTGGACTTTACGATCGTAGGCGGCGAGATTGTCTACAAGCGAGAAGGAGCAGAATGAACGAGATACCACAGGCAGAAACACAACCGTCGGGCACTACCGTCAGTGAGCGACTCAAATCGCTCGATGCCTATCGCGGCCTGATCATGATCACGTTGGCCTTCGGCGGATTCGGCCTCGCTTCCACGGCAGGACTGCAGATAGAAATCAATCCCGAATCGCAGTTCTGGAAAACAATCCAAAACCAGTGCACGCACGCGCAGTGGACCGGCTGTAGATGCTGGGACATGATCCAGCCTTCATTCATGTTCATGGTCGGTGTCTCCCTGGCGTATTCCTATGCCAAGCGACGGAAAATGGGGCATTCGTATGTCCGCATGCTGTCTCATGCGTGCCGGCGTTCTATCGTGCTGGTTTTCCTCGGTGTCTTTCTATCGTCAAACGGCGGGCGGTCGATCAACTGGACTTTTGCGAATGTTCTGTGCCAGATCGGCCTTGGGTATTGTTTCCTGTTTCTGTTCTGGCGGCGGAGCTTGCGAACACAGGCAATCGCAGCGGCGGTGCTGCTGATCGGCACCTGGCTGGTTTATGTTCTCTATCCCGGCACTGGAATTGATGTCCAGGCCGGGGCCCCGGACGTCGGTGTGGCCGCCGATTGGGCTCAGGAGCACCTTCCAGACGTGGGCAAGGCATGGCACAAGAATGCCAATCTGGGGCACGCCGTGGACCTGTGGTTGCTCAACCAGTTCCCACAGACCGAGACGTTTGTGTTCAATAGAGGCGGCTACCCGACCATCAATTTCATCCCCTCGATAGCGACAATGCTTTTCGGACTGATGTGCGGTGAATTGCTGCGCCTGGACCGGACCGGCAAGCAGAAGATCAAGGTCCTTCTGATCGCCGGGATATGCGCTCTGGCAGCAGGACAGTTGCTGCACCTGGCCGGCATCTGCCCGATCGTCAAGCGTATTTGGACACCGTCTTGGGCAATCTTTTCCACCGGATGGTGCTGCCTGATCCTGGCGATCCTTTATGGGATTGTCGATGTCCTGAAATTCCACCGCTGGACATTTCCTCTGGCCGTGGTCGGTTCCAACTCAATCGTCATGTATTGTATGTCGCACCAGTTGAAGCCCTGGGTCGGCACTACACTGAGGATGTACATGGGCCGGGACATTTTCCAGATTTTGGGCGAGTCATGGGAGCCGCTGGCGCGATCAACCATAATCGGACTGGCATTCTGGCTCATCTGCTACTGGCTGTATCGCCGGAAGATGTTTCTACGCGTCTGAACGGCATCTATCAGCCAACCAATTTACCGAGGTGTTCAAGACTTCGGGCAGCCTGGTCGGGGGTTCCGCACTCAACGGAGAAGACAATGTCTCTCGGCGTCTTTTCCTGGACGGTTCCGATTATCCTCGCCCAGTCGAGGACACCGTCGCCGCAGGCACAACCTACGGGCGTACCGGTCACTTTGCCGCGCTCGGCGTCCGAGTGTTCGACCGATATGTCCTTGGCGTGCAGGTGTACGAGCCGCTCAGCCACACGATCAAGCCATGCGTACACATCCTGGCCCGCCAGGTAGGCGTTGCCGGTGTCGAGGTTTATCCCTATCGCCGGCGAATCGACCAGATTGTATATCCGGTCCAGACCGTCAGGCGTCTTGGAATATTGGGCGTGGGGCTCCAGGCCGATCTTTACTCCCCGCCGTTCGGCGATGAAGGCAGCCTCTTGAAGCGTATACTTGATCAGCACGAAGTCCTCCTCTTCCGTTGTCCATTTGGCCTTCATCCCCTCATCCGTATTGATCACGGGGACACCGATCTCGGCGGCGACGCGAATTGCCATCTTGATGTATTCTCCGTGAACTTCGGGTCTGCCCAGAGGTCCGTGCGACTGGAGAGCTGAAATCTTCAGCCCGGCATTATCACAGGCTTCCTTGATCCTGAATGGATCGTCAAACATCGAGACGGTGTGGAAATAGCCCGCCTCGCTCATCAGCTCCCTTCCGAAATGGATCATGGGTTCGATATACTCGTACCCCATCTCGGCAGTCTTCTCAACCGCCCACTCGAAAGGTTTGTCGCTGCTGCGCGAGAATTCCGTATTCAAACCAATGTGAACTTTGCCCATTTCAAACACTCCTTTCTGTCCTGACATTTCAGACTTTTCTCCAAACGACAATCATATTAACGGCTCAAAGCAGTTCAGGCAAAAGTTTATCGCAAAACCCCTGAGTTTTGGAATCAATGTTCTACTTGACATGTATATGCCATAGATATACACTGGGGGTATGAAAGAACTCTTCGCAGATATAGTTGGCTTTGATTGGGATGATGGCAACCGCGATAAGAACAATCTGAACCACAATGTGCTTAATGGTGAATGCGAAGATGTCTTCTTTAATCAGCCTCTGATCATTGCTGGTGATACTATGCATTCAAAGAAAGAGAAACGGTACGCGGCCTTCGGTGTTACAGATGGGGGTCGTAAGCTCACGATCATTTTCACCCTCCGGGCAAAGTTGATTCGAGTTATCTCGGCACGGGACATGAACGGAAAAGAGAGAAAATACTATGAAGAACACGCGTAATAGAATCCCCCTGTTCAAAAATGAGGACCAAGAGCGTGAGTTCTGGTCAAAGAACTCTCCTTTGGATTACATGGATATTAATTCGGTTGAGCAAGGCGTCTTTCCAGACCTTAGACCTACAATGAAGTCGATCTCTATTAGACTCCCTGAACATATGCTTGAGCAATTGAAGATTCTCGCTCATAAGAGAGATATCCCCTACCAGAGTTTAGTGAAACTCTTCTTGGGCAGAGAGATACTCATGGAGCGTAGAGCCCTTGAATCATCATAGTTCGAAAACCGGTCGCAGCCAGAATATTAGAACAGATTAACGCTGATTAACGCGGATTTCTTTGGGCCACAGAGAAAGGATCAATATCGAAGATCCCGATCCATCGGGAATCAATAGTCAATAGTATATAGAAAATAGTAAATGGCAATGGCCACAGAGGGCACCGAGAACTCAGAATATCTATGGCCTGGTTGTCAGTCCTGTCGATATCGAAAACGGGCAAACGCAGGGCAATGTTGCACCATAGCCTCTCACATTGTATAATCCCAATCCACCATGAGGCCAATCTCAGTTACATTCGGGTTGTGCATTGTGTGCGGTGTGGGTGCAGTGCAGGTACTGGCCGGGCCCATAGTGCGTATTCATGATATCCAGGGCACTGATCCGGCAAGCCCGATGGAGGGTGCAACCAGTATCACGATCGAAGGTGTGGTGGTGGGCGATTTCCAGGGGGCCAGCCTGCTTAGCGGGTTCTTTGTTCAGGAGCAGGACAAGGACGTCGACAGTGATCCGGTGACCTCGGAAGGGATATTCGTGTACGACGGCGGTGTCGGCACGGATGTGAGTATCGGTGATGTGGTCCGTGTTACGGGTGATGTCGCCGAGTACTATGGTCTGACGGAGTTGAACCATGTTACGGATATAACCGTTGTCGAGTCAGGCCAGTTGCCGGAGCCCGTAGTCGTCGCGCTCCCTGTGGCCGACACTACTGACTGGGAGCGGTACGAGGGCATGTTAATACACATAGCCCAGGTCATGGTTGTCACCGGCACAGTGAATCTGGCCCGCTACGGCGAGGTCGTATTGTCCGTAGGACAGAGACTGTATGCGCCTACAAACGTGGCTGCTCCCGGTCTGCCTGCCCTGGCCGTGGCAGATCTGAACAGCAGGAGCAGTATACAACTCGACGACGGACACACAATCGCATATCCGCAGCCCTTGCCCCCATACCTTGGACTGGACAACACCCTGCGCGCCGGCGATCTGGTGCCAGGCTTGACCGGCGTGCTCAGCTATGGATTCGGCGCCTATGAGGTACAGCCTGTCGGCCCTGTTGTATTTGAGCGGACCAATCCCAGGCCGCCGCTATCGGCTGCTCAACGTGCAACGACCAAGGTTGTCTGTCTCAATGTGCTCAACTACTTCAACGGTGACGGGCAGGGTGGGGGTTTCCCGACCTCACGTGGAGCCGATACGGTCCAGGAATTCAATCGACAGACGGACAAGATCGTCAGTGCCATAGCTTCGATGGATCCGGATATCGCCGGACTCATAGAGATCGAAAACGACGAACCGCCCCACGGTGCCATAGAAGACCTGACGAATGCCCTGAACTACGAGCGTGGTGATGATGCGTACGATCTTATAGATACCGGCATGATCGGCATTGATCAGATACGTGTGGCATTGATATTCAAACCGGATTCAGTCACGCCGATAGGCGATGCCGCTATACTCGACTCCTCGGTGGACCCATCCTTTTCAGATACACTGAACCGGCCGTGCCTGGCCCAGACATTTCGACACAATGCCACGGACGAGGTCTTCACTGTTGCAGTAAACCACTTCAAGTCAAAGGGGTCACCATGCACGTACATTGGCGACCCGGATACCGGCGACGGCCAGGGCAACTGCAACCTAACACGCACCGCCGCAGCCCTGGCACTCATGAACTGGCTGACCACAGATCCCACAGGCAGCAACGACCCGGACTTTCTCGTGATGGGTGATTTCAATGCCTATGCCATGGAAGACCCGATAGTGGCTATGGAGGAATATGGATACAGGAATCTGGTCAAAGGATTCGTTGCTGACAGCGACATGTACTCATACATATACGGTGCGCAGTCAGGCTGTCTGGACGGTGCCATGTGCAGCCCGGCCATGGCACATCAGGTCTGTGATTTGTCGATCGGCCACATCAATGCCGACGAACCGGCGGCCCTGGACTACAACGACGACAACCCGCCCGGCCTCTACAGTCCTGGAGCCTACAGGTCATCCGACCACGATCCAATGGTGATTATCCTCAACCCTGGCGCCATGCCAGGTGACCTCTACCCGGACGGTAACATAGACATAGCAGACCTGGCCCACCTGGCCGCCAACTGGCTCGACACCGACTGCGCAACCTGCCGCGGCGCAGACCTCACCGGAGACGGCGCCGTGGACCTTGCCGACCTGTGGATAATGGCGCAGAACTGGCTGGAGTAAGGTTCATCGTACTGTTCCAGCCAGTGCCCAGCGATCGCTGCAAGATCCGAAGACACTGAGTAGAAACAACCTATATCAGCAAATCTTTGTGTTCTTGGTGGCTTTGTGTGAGGCAATCTGACTTGCAGTCTTACACCTTCAATTCCCCCTTATCGTGATGAATCTGGAGAAAATCCTCTCCAGTATTCTTTTGTTTGTTCCTAACATTTGCTTGCCAGTGTGGACGGCTTTACGTAGGGCAGCGTGGCGGATTTGCAATCGGCTGCAACGGGAGCAACGGCTCTGTTCCGGCAATGCCAAAATCTGTTGATGACTCTCCTCGGCTTGTTCAGCAAGTCCTATGATAAGCCAAGCGTTTTGACAAAAACACTGCACTAAGGAATCAAGAGCCACGATCAAGTTTCTTTGACAGGACGTGATAGAAGCCAAAGACAGCAGATCGTTTGTCTTCGAAATACGGTTTCAGCGTTGTCTTCCCGGCGGTCTGAATAAACTCAAATAACGTTTTGAGTTCTTGCTTGGCCAGCCCCATAAAGAAAGCCGTAAATTCGTCCCAGTCAACACCAAAAATCTGGAATTCCTCACTGGACGCAAGGATACGGACAAACAACGTGCCAATCTCCTCACCAGATTGTTGAGAGTGCTGATATTCCCAGGTCAACCAGCACTTAGTTGTCACAGGTCCGAAATATGTCCCCATTCCTCCCGCATCCAGCCAATCCGGCAGAGCTGCAGCCTCCTGATCAACCAACTCCAATCCCTGTAGGAAAACGTCTCTATCATCTACCACTGCTGGCACAAGAGGTTGCATTTTACGTGCGACATCATCCAAATCATCGGCAACGTCATCCCCGCAAAAGTAAGGTGCCTCCCAGCGATGATCCTGTTGAATATACCGCCCTTCCTCACTTCCAACCTCAAAAGCGATATCACTCCATTGCTCCCAAAGTCTCTCCCAATTGCTTCGACGCTTTTTGTCAGAGCAAACCGGTTCAGAGGTATCGGCCTGTCCGGATAGGATACGGTCCGTTGTTTCGGCAATATCCTTGTCCAGCTTGCCCATGATCCTTTCTCGTATCTTGACATCAACGGTCTCAAAAATGACGTCGAACAGGATACCCACCTGGTCCTTGGTTAAGGCTTCAACCAACGATTGGCCCGGAGCAGATTTGGCTCTTTTCTTGGGTGTTTTCTTACGTTTCAATCCGGTGCCTCAACAATATCTCTGAAAATCTTGTCAAACTTCTTGGCCGATAACGATTTCTCTGAATAGGGCTTTTCGTCGGGATCAGACTTATTAGCACGATTGTTGAAGAGCCTGATGATCTCCAGTTTGGTCCATCGCCTTTTTCTAAAATTGACCGGCGACAAGACCATGTGGTCGATCAACAGCAGCCAACCTTCACCTGTCGAATCAATCACGTCGTATTGCTTTGAGTCATCTAATTCCAGGAGAGACAGTTTCTTGGCCAGGGTTTTATCTGATTTGGCTCCTATCAAATGCCCTTCTATCTCGCAGAGAATGGGATACTTCGGTTTTCTGAAGAAGGAGCGTATTGGACCGTTACCCTGTATCAGTAGGTTGCTTGCCTTTTCCATCGTTTTTTTACCTTACTCTCAAATGATTCAATAAAGTCTCTGTGGAGATGTTTTGAGGTCTTGTCGAGCCAGTTTGGTCTTACGTTCCCGTTGATATGCACGTATTTTGTTGGCCAAGGGGTGACGCGTATGAAGGCTCAAATGCGTCAAAGAACACACAATCACCTCCTTGTCGTCGCCAATGATGCCCAGATCACACCCAACCCCGCCTTCATCGCCGAGATAAATGACACTCTTAATAGACAACGTCTTCTTAGATGTGATCTTGGTTCCCTTGTCACGTAGTGTGTGAACAAGTGGTTTTTTCGGGAAAACCGGGATCGGTAACCGGGCCTTCATGTTTTCCATCAGCTCCATGGCCTTGGCATAATCGTCAATCATGTCCTTTTCCTCTCTGACTTATTGTCTCTGCGAGATCGCTCAGGATCATCGCAAGGGAGCTAATGTTCCGCAGCATCGCTTATGCTTTTTGCCGCTGCCACAGGGGCAGGGATCGTTTCTGCCAACTCGGGTATCTCTCCGTAAAGGCGCATTGACAGACTGAATATCCGCCTCTCCATATTTCACCTTGGTTGCGGACTCTCCCCGCAGGTATATTCGAATGATGGATGTCGCCAGAGCAGTCCATCCTTGTGCATCGTTCTTTCCGCTCTCTTTGTCTTTGGCGAGCTGAAGCAAGATAGGGCGCATCTTAGACAGCATCCCTGCGTCCATGGGTAGGGGTGCACCGGAAGTGATCGCGAAATCATCGAATGGAAGAATCCGGGTCGCAATCACAGCGCCCCGCACAGCGGTATGGCTGAAGCCGATGTCCACCAGCACGAACCGCTTGTCTCTGAGAAAATCGTGTGCTTCGACTCCTATCTCCGGGAGTACCTCCTCAACTTGTACCAGCGCATAAAACGATTCGGACATGGCCTTGGCCACCCTGTATTTCTCAGAATCGGGCTCCAATTGTGTCTCGGCCAAGTATCGAGAGACAGCGTTCTTCCCGTTCTCTTGGTATTCATAGATGCTGTAATCCATCAGGACCGCCGTTTGATCCATGTCAGACAAAACAAGGGTATTGTTGCGCATGATCCCCAATTTTCTGCCGCTTGTTTCGATGGCAATTCTTGACAGATATCCGGGCAAAACGTCATTCTGGAGCTTCCTGACGATCTCCCTGATACGGGTGTATTGTTCAATCAACTGAGACTGATTGATAGTCTTGGATTTACCTAACATCGGTCCTCCTTTCTATTGACCTTTATGTCTTCCACTTTGCAGAAACAATCCTAATGTCAAGAGCAAGAATCAGCAACATAATTGTACTTGGTTTTCTGCCTACCGTCTTCTTTCCTCAGTTCTTGACAGCCATGTGGGTAGTGGATGGTACATTCTTGGCTCTTGTGGCTAAGCACTAAGTCGAAACCACGGATTAACGCTGATTTGCGCGGATTGAACATTTGGCATAAGATGTTCTTTCATATCAGGTTAGAAAATAGCCTTTTGAAAAACACGCATAAGAAACAAGAAGTTGAAAGATTGTAGTACGAAGAAAAGATTAAACACCAACTGAATTAGACACGGATTCCACTGATTAACACGGTTTAAAGAAATAGATGCAAAAAATGTGTGTAAATCCGTGAAATCCGTGTCTGAAAAAGGTTCCGCCGAGGGCGGTTAATTTATAGTATTAGGAATATGTATTAGCCACGAAGGGAAACAATAATCAATAATCAATTACAAGGGCCACAGGCGACTGAAGAATTTGTGTAGATTCGTGTGAATTCGTAGTTAACAATACCTCTGTAAATCCTGTAATCCAGCCCATGTACAAGTTCCTTAGACGGGATGAACAAGAGAGACAAGACAAAGCAAGGATGATCCTGCGAATTTAGAATTTATCTTTGGGATAGTGGCGAGGAAAGGGTGTCAGTTCAGGTCTCTGCTGTAAGATCTCCAGAACGATCTTCTTGTCATACATAAATCGACTCCGCTTCTATGCGTTTGGCCAAGAATGGATTCATCCTGTCGCGCAATCTGATGAGATCGACTTTTACGTTGAGACGTTGCTCCAAATCCTCTTTGATATGCACAATGTTATATCAGGTGTTTTGGTTCTGAGAACAACATCAACATCGCTGGCTTCTTTCACATCGTCCCTTGCGACTGAGCCAAAAACGCCCAGAGTCAGGATTCCGTATCGCCCTGCGCATTCTTCCTTGAATGCTTTGAGTATCTTCAATATTTCCTCACGTGACATTCTTGCGTCTCCGTCTTCCGTTCCTTCTTTATGTGGCAGACCTCAAATAATACCCATTGTGGCAGTCCGAAGGCATAAAATCAACCAGAATCTTGATGCTGAGGCAGGCAAATCCGGGGACATCTATGAGCAAGCCTTTGTCACCTTACACAGCGCGGCCTTTGGCCGCAGGCAGAATATTAAACTACGAAAGACGCTAAATGTCGCGAAAAAGGAAGGGTCAAATATTCTTCCGCGTCTGTTCGCGTGTTTTTTGGTTGATAAAAATGATGCACAGAAGAAAAGAACATGAAAGATTCTACTACGATGTACACTGATTTTGAATCCAGATAATCCTGTAATCCCGTTCGGCTTCGCTCAGGGCAGGCTCAGTCCAAGCATGAATTCTTTAGACGGGATAACAAGATGGACAAAATAAGGACGCGACAACCCTGAAGATCCCTGCCGAACGGAAGGAACAATAATCAATATCGAAGATCCCGATCCCTCGGGAGTCAATAATATTGTCATCCCCGCGAAAGCAGGGACAATAATCAATTACAAGGGCCTCGGTGTGTAGCCCAGCTTGCCCCAGATACCTTTCTGTATCCACTCCAGGTCTCTGTTGCCGAGTGTCTCCACACTCGCCCAGCCGTGCGAGACGCTTTTGTACTTGCCAAATCCTTCCGCTCTCAAGGCCAGTTCCATGGTACGCTTGTCTGTCCACTTGTGGTAGGCGCTGTGTCCATCCGCATAGGACCAGTTGGTACCCTTACTGTGACGTATCGTGGGCAGATCCCACCACATGGGTCTGTCATACCAGACACCCCAGGGACTGTGCGACCATTTGCCTTCATCTAAAAAGACGAAGCGCTCGCCGGGCCGCTTGATCATGTCAACGTTTCGGACGGGCTCCGGAAGCTGGTCGGCGGCATGTTGACTTCCCGGACCCAACATGGAATGTACGATTGAATACGTCACCAACTCGCCACGTATACCCGTCGGACACTTATAGAGCGCGCTGTTGTTCACATAAGGAAACAACGCTCCGGATTCGATGTTTCTTATCTGCTTGGCCGGTCGATCGTTTTCGTTAGGGTGTCCCACCCACGAGCCGGGGTGTTGTCGGACATCGGCCGACCAAGCGCCGCATATACTGCCCTCGTTGTCGCCTGCGTACAGCATCCAAGCCACCGATAGCTGCGTCAGGTTGCTAAGGCAGGCGGCACGTTTGCCGTGCTCTCGCGCCGCTTTCAGAGAAGGCAGCAGCACCGCCATCAGCACCGCGATCACGGCGATTACAACCAGAAGTTCGATTAGTGTGAATGCTTTCGGGTTTTTCATGAGTGAGCCCTTTCGTGTAACTTGCCGGTAGCCATTAAGGACCACTATGCCATCGTACCTGGATTGATGCGCGTTGTCAATCCATGGTTTGACGCGATTACAGATCCGCACGACTGTAACAACAAAAGGACCCATACCAAGTTGAAACCGCGGATGGACGCGGATTAGCGCGGATTCTTTGGCCCACAAAGAAAAGATCAATAGTCAATAATCAATAATCAATTACAGGGCCACCCCAGTTGCGCGCCTTGGTGGCATGGGCTTCGTAAACCCTCCGCTCACTGCTGACACGCATTGCTCGTTCGGCCTATTCTTTTCCCTTGCCCATAGCATTCGAAGGGCAAGGGAAAGAAATTTCTTGTTTCCAAAAGACACTGCAAAAGGAGGTTGGGCGTGTTGCTGTGAAAAGGTCAATAATCAGCTAGGCCCTAACAAACGCACCTTCCGCTGCTAAATAGTCTCTAAAGAGCTTGCCTGCTACCGCTGGGCTGCTCAAATCTTCTCGCCAAATAGAGACGATTTGTCACCAGCTTTGTGATCATTTTGCGCACTAAGGGCTGGTACCGTCCGAGAGTCTCAGAAGGGGATGCGAGCGAGCCTTTAGGCTTGCTCGCGAAGAATTCCCTTCTGAGACTCTCGGGGCTTTACAAATAAAGTGTGAAGTTCCAATCTTATTGGTGATAGCCGTCGGGCATGAGGCCCGTGGCACATTGAAAAGCCATCGCGGATTCCCATGGGAACCATGGGCCCGTGTGGCA
>JADHXR010000193.1 GCA_016782865.1 Phycisphaerae bacterium | reverse complement strand
TGCCCGATGGCTTTGATCCATAGTCATGGAGCTCCACATTGAATTTGTAAAGCCCCGAGAGTCTCAGAAAGGAATGTTTCGCGAGCGAGCCTAAAGGCTCGCTCACATCCCCTTTCATGAGACTCTCGGACGGTACCAGTCCTGGAAAAGGGGCTTCGCAGAGGGGCTTCGCAGGGGGCTTCGCAGGTACCAGACCTGGAAATAGTAGTTAGCGTGGAAATCCCCAAAAGCATCAGGCATAAGAGGAGTATGAATTGATTGAGTTTGTTAAAGATGCTTCATCATGTTATGCAACACACTGACTAATTGACAATGGATAATGATGGAAGGCGACAATGAAGGATGGCGTTGTTGGTTTTTCGTTATTCGTTGGTCGAACAGCTTTCAGCAGCCTCTTCTCTGTGGCCCTCAGCGCCCTCTGTGGTAGAATACCGTTAGTCGTTATTCGTTGTTGGTTGTTCGAGCACAGTTGTTAGCTGATAGCTGAAGTTGAAGTTACCTGATCAGTACCTCAAATATGGTCACAATGCCAACGGGAAATACAAAATGAATAAGTTAATCAAAACAAATACCTATACCACCCTGGTAAACGATATTGCCGAGATCTACAATCGTGCACGTAAGACGCTGGTTGAGTCCTATTGGCAGATCGGCAGGCGAATTGTGGAACAGGAGCAACAGGGCGATGGGAAAGCTGAATATGGCGTCCAGCTTCTGGAACATCTTTCAGAGGATTTGCAGCATAAACTGGGCGGTGGATTCTCCAAGAGAAACCTGTATAGAATGCGAGAATTCTACCTGGCTTACTCAATTTTGCCGCCGGCGGCGAAATTGAGTTGGAGCCAACATGTCGAGTTATTACCGGTAACAAACAAGGCCATGAAGCAACGTCTTGAACGTCAAATTGTTCGTGAGAACCTATCGCGAAGACAGATACGACAGAAGGTGCGTTGGATCGAAAAGAAGAAGGAGTCCCCTGCACAGGATAAGAGCAAGGTTATCTTGCCACAACCTTGCCGCCAACAGTCCTTACAGCGATATGGTGTGATTGCCCCTGATAGAATAGCCCGCTCCAAAGGGACTGTTATTGTGGACTGCGGATTCAATATCTGGCGTGAGATCGATCGGAAGGATGCCAAATTGCACGGCCAACCTTCCTATACCTATCCGGCGAAGGTCGAGTCCGTCATTGACGGCGATACCGTGTGGGTGATTGTGGATTGTGGTTACGGAACCTTGACACGTCAGAAACTCCGTCTGCATCTTATTGATGCTCCTGAGCGCCGAACGCCGGAAGGTGAAAGGGCCATGCGATTTGTCAGACGTGTGCTTGGAAAGAATCCCGACATCGTTATCTGCACACACCATTACGACAAATACGCACGATACCTGGCAGATGTCTTTTACCTGCCTGACAGTACAAACCCCAAAGCGATCTATGCGTAGGGGATATACCTCAATCAACAACTCGTCGATAAGGGACTTGCCCGACAATGGAAGCCGTGATATTGAATTTGGGCTTTTTGAACAAAAGAATAAATCAGCCACAGAGCACACAGAGTTCACCGAGAATCTTGAGTATAAGTTGTTTCGTATTTGATGAGGCTATTGACGACAGGTTTTACCCACAGTTCTTGTTTTCACTGATCTTCTGGTAATGTTCTGCATTTAAGTTTCTTATAGCTCTGAGTTCTCTGTATTACAAGCTCCCAACAACTGGAAATTCTTTCCAGATAATTTATGATGCTCTCGTATCTTGTTTAATTATATTGGCTTATATGTCTCTTCTTTTCTCTGTGTCCTCGGTGCTCTCTGTGGCTTCCTATTTTTTTGGTTCCGGCCGAAGGCCGGGCTGTGTTCTCTGTGGCCTCTGTGGCTCTTGTAATTGATTATTGTCCCTGCTTTCGCAGGGATGACAATATTATTGACTATTGTTCTTCCCGTTCGGCTTCGCTCAGAGCTTGCCCTGAGCTTGTCGAACGGGGCAGGCTTAGTGGTGAATAAGAATTCGTACTACAACTTCTCAACTTCTTGTCTTTTGTGCGTGTTATTCAAAAGCCTGTTTTCGAATTTGTTATGAGATAATCTCTTACACGAAATACTTAATCCGCGAAAATCCGCGTTAATCCGCGGTTTCGATTTGGTGGTTGTTCGTGTTCATTGGTGTTAATTCGTGGTTTGGAGTTTTTTGGCTGCGGCCGAAGGTCGGGCTGAATTTGGGCTGGCAAATCCTGGTGGAAAAGTTATAATAAAAGTCTTAAAATGTGTTATTATTGGGGCTGAAGTTGCCGAAAAACGTAATTGGCGGATAATGTACGCTGAACGTTAAGTGCTGAGATAAATTTAAGTTAAGGATAATACCGATGAAGAAGTTGCTTTTAGGTGAGTTGGCGTTTTTGATAGCAATTTGTCTCTTTGGTGCGGCGGCTGCCCCGGTTGCGCCGGTGGCGGGTGAGAAGGCGGAGCAGCCTGCGGTAAGGGCGGCTGCGGACCCTTCAACCGTCGTTGCCAAGATTGGCTCCTACACCATAACCAGAGAAGAGCTTGAGAAACAGTTCATGATGGAGCTTCGTCCTCAGGACTATGATTCCTACTACGAGCAAGCCGAGCCTGTCACGGTCAAGGGTACGCTCGAAGAAATGGTAGCGGAAAAGGCTATGGTGATCGAAGCCCGCAAACAGGGCGGTCTTGACGATGAGAGGAACCGTGGCCTGGCCAAACGGTTCAGGGACAAAAAGCTCGCAAACCTGTTGGCGATGACGTATCTGCAGGACAAGGTGACCGCGTCGGACAGCGAGATCGCGCAGAAGATGAAAGCCGATCCCAAGCTGGACAAGGTGCAGGCAAAGGCGGCGATCGAGAGGGACAAGGCCAGGAGCCTGTGGGATCAGTACTACCTCCAGATCTACAAGAGGCTGAACGTAAAGAAACTTACCGAGAATTACCCCACGGTTGGCCAGGCCCACCACAGGCTTTTGTATCGCCCGAAGCAGGCCCGCAGCGTAGGGTTTATTCGCAACTCTCAGGTCAAGGAAGAACTGACGCCCCAAGAGAAGAAGACAGTGCTGGCAACGTACGATAAGGGGCAGATAACTCTGGGGGACTGGTTTGTCGCTCTGTGTGATATTGTCCCGCCGCGCCGACCGAGGAATATGAAGGACACGAAGGTTGTCGAACAGTTGCTGACGTCGGCCCTGCAGATGCCGTTATTGGTCGTCGAGGCCGAGTCACTCGGGCTCGATAAGAACGAAGAGCTGTTGAAGCAGGTCAGAGACTACGAAGACAGAATGCTGCTGGGCAGCGCCAAGCTTGCACAGTACAAGGATGCCAAAGAGCCGACGGCCGAGGAGAAGACGGCGTATTTCAATAAGAACCAGGAGAAGTTCGCCGCGAGCGAGAGCCTGAAGATCGACTTGATCTGGTGCGACGATCTTGCCAAGGCCAAAAAGGCCAAAGCCGAGTTGGACGAGGGCAAGGATTTCGAGAAGGTCAAGCAGGAACATTCTCTTGAAAAACAGCTCAAACCGTTCACTACGCGACCGGGTAGCGAGGGATTGTTCTGGAAAGATCTTGAGGCGGGCGACCCGAATGAAACAGTCGGGCCCGTTAAGGGTTTTTACCGCCAGGGGGTCAAGTGGCGCATTGTCAAGATTCTGGAAAAGAAGCCCGGCACGCCGAAAGAATACGCGGCAAATATGGATCCGCAGATCAAAGACAAGATAATGACCGAACAGAGGGACGCTCTGCTGGCCAAGTACAGCAAGGAGCTGCTGCGAAAATATACATACCAGATTTACCTCGACCGAATCAAGGATATCGATCCACTGGACATACCTTAGCGACTAAATATTAAGAATGCTTTTCACATTACACAGATATATATTTCGAGAGCTTTTCAGAGTCTTTCTGTTGGCGGCGGTGGGGCTGACACTGATCCTGAGTCTTGGCAGTATTCTCCAGCCGGTCCAGGAGTTCGGGCTTGGATCTCGCCAGGTGCTCCGCCTGATGGTCTATTTTCTGCCGATAACGCTGACGTTCGTGCTGCCCATGGCGGCACTGTTCGCGGGGGCTTTGGTCTACGGGCGATTTGCCAGCGATAATGAGTTCGACGCCTGCCGGGCGACCGGAATAAGCGTCCTGACGCTGGTCTACCCTGGCCTGGCGCTGGCTATCGTAGTAGCGATCGCCAACCTTCTTTTGAGTTTCTACGTGATGCCGGTTTTTGTGCATCGCGCCGAGCAGTCTTTCAAGGCCGACGCCAAGCAGATACTCTTCCGCAATATCCAGCGAAGAAGGTATTATCCGCTGCCTCCGGATGAAAAGTACCTGATATATGCCGACCGGGCCGACTCCGAGAGCGGCACACTGTGGGGCGTGATCGTCGCTAATATGAAGGACTACAAGGAGATTGAGGAGATCATTACTGCCGAGAAAGCCAAAATAGATTTCATTGCGCATGACAAATTCAACGAGGTGCAGATACTCGCATATAACCAGCGCACGATGGGCGCCGAAGTCGAGGGACAGGCCGAGTGGCTGCCGTTTACATTCGAGTTCGGCTTGCTGCTGGGTGATGACATAAAATTCAAGCAGATAGATGAGATGAAAAGAATTCAGGCCGACCTGGGAAGATTTTATCCGATCGAAAAATTGGCGCGCGATACTTACGCACAACTGACCGTGGAGTTGTTGGAGCAAGACATCAAGGGCAGACTCACCGTCATCGGCGAAGGCGATGAAACAGCCTTGGCGGCAAGTGAGAATGCCGGCAATTCCTACGATCTGCTCGGAGAGCCTAATTCGGTCAGGTTCACCGCCAGCCAATGTGTGCTGCGGGACATGCAGATCGACTTGTCCGGCGAAGTTGTGGTCACAGAATACAATACGGACAGCAAGCAAACTCTGCACACATTTACATGCACACAGGCCTCGCTGCATCTCGAGGGCGACAAGCTAACGCCTACTTTGACGATGGAGCTGCGCACGCCGGAGGAAGAGGGATCCGTACAGTTGAGGATGTGGTATTTTATTCGCGGATTGATACCGCCGCAAGCCATGCAGGCAATGGCCGAGCAGCTCATAACAGAGAGCGGTTCGGTGAGAATTGAGAAACTGGCCTCGGGATTGTCCGAGCTGACGGGATTGCCGCCGAGTGCAAAACTCGAGGACCTGCAAAAGGTCCTCCTAAAAGAAATGCGGAAGACGCGTGCGGAAATAAAGTCCGAGATACATTCCCGTCTGGTCTTCGGAACCGGCTGCGTGCCGATGATATTGATCGGTATCGGGCTGGGCCTGATAAGAAAAGGCGGACACTTGCTCACCGCTTTCGGTGCGAGCTGCATTCCCGCCGCGCTGCTGATCGTATGCATAATGAGCGGCAAACAACTTACTGAGAACCTGGGTGCGGCACAGACCGTTTCCGGAGTGACAATTATGTGGGCGGGCCTGGGATTCCTGTCCCTGCTGGTTGTCATGATATATGGCCGGCTGCTGAGACACTGACAGTTCGATACTCGATACACGATGCTCGATGATCGAGCATCTGGAATCGAGAATCGAGAATCGAATCATGAAGATATTGGACAGATACGTTGCGAAGAATTTCATCATCGGCTACGTAATCGCCTTCTGCGTCCTGATGGGGCTGCGCATAATTACAGACTTGTTTATCAAGCTTGACGAATTCACAGAGCACCCTGATCTTGACACCGCGGCTGTTATTAAGAACATATTGACATTTTACGGCCTGAATTGCACGCTTTACTTTCGCGATTTTGCCGGGATGATAACTGCGGTTGCGGCCGCCTTTTCGTTCGGGCGAATGGTCCGCTCCAACGAGCTGGTCGCCGTGATGGCTTCGGGCATCAGCCTCAAGCGCATAATCGCTCCGATAGTGTTTCTCGCACTATTGTTGACCGGACTGCTGGTGATCGACCAGGAATTATTGATACCGCCGCTCGCCGACAAGCTGGTGCGCAGCCATGACGACCTGCCCGGCCAGGAATCGTATGACGTCAAGTTCATCGGTGACGGCAATGGTTCGCTGATCAACTCTCAAAAATTCGAGGTGGAAACGTCGACGATGCACGACCCGATTATCCTGCTGCGCCAGAAAACGTCCAGGCCCGGAATCTGGGAGGTGACCGGTCGTATCGACGCCGAACGAGCGGTTTATAACAGCCAAGAGGGCCGGTGGGACCTGTACACCCGAGATCCTAACACCGGTGAGCAGTTCGCCCACGGCGTGCTTTATGAATATGAAATGGGCTCCAGGAAAGAGCCACGGCCGATAGCTTCCTACCACAGTGACATCACGGCCAAGGATGTCCCTGTCAGGCGCAAGAGCGAGCATAAGACTCTGCTGTCTTTGCGGCAACTATCGGCTCTGGCAGCGCAGAGTACCAAGATTAGAGACGAGGCTCAGCTTCGAAGCCAGAGGCATTTTCGCATTACCGATCCGATCATAAATCTGGTAATGCTGATGGTCAGTCTGCCGATCCTGGTTTGTCGCGATCCGAAGTCGATGAAGTCGGCTGTCATGATCAGCTTCGCCATCACGGGGGCGTGTTTCATCACGACTTTTGTATGCAAAATACTCGCCACGGAGGTCGTCTTCGACAAGGTGATGCCCGAATTGTGGGCCTGGCTTCCGGTCTTCATCTTCCTGCCGATAGCCTTTATCGAGCTGGATTCGATGAAGACGTAGGCTCAATTTCCCAACACTGAGGTAGGCACGTGCCTCGTTTGAGATCAGACACAGCAGATTTCGCCGTCGCGGCTTCGACCCCATAGGTTGATCTGGCGATTGATATCCCGGCCGGCAAGGCTCGCCGGACGGGTGTCACTCTCGTCAAAGCGAATCCAACCTTCGACCTTTCCGAAATCACCGGCCGCCGTCGCTCCCAGCCAGCCGTTCATGCGCTGTAATTGCACTTCGAATCGCTCCTTGGCGCCGTAAACGGACATCACCGCGGCGATACGCGTCTTCCTTGACGATTCTCCGGTCTCTGCCGTGACGTGCCAATGATTGGCTTTCTCCCGGTGATAGGCCTTCGGGATGCCGTAATTGTACGCCGTGTCGAATTGGTCCGTCTGCGTGAGGTTCAAGCCCTGAGGACAGGCTAAGATGACGTCCAACACGGCTGCCTTTCGGCGAGAAGTGACTTTGGCTCGGTCGATGTCCATCTTTTCAAACGCGTGCAGCATCCACTGGTATCGACTCGGCGCCGGCGCTTCTATTTCATCCAGGAGCAGAAACAACCCCGGACGGAGGAATAATATCCGGCGAATCCATTTGTTCAGTTTACCCACATACGCCGCCGTCGCGTCACCTGCAACGTATGAGTAACCGGCGGCGTCCTTAAAATCGACGATCGCCCCCCCGTCGGCGACGCGAATCTTCTGTCCCTGGCCGTTGACGAGCAGACAATTGTTGGCTTTGGTGGATCGCGTCCATTGGGCGTGGTGGGGTTTGCCGTAGGAGGGTCCGTAATAGCCCGACGGAATCGCCAGGGCCGTGCCGCCTTTCATGATGGCAAATGCGTTCTGATCGGCGTGGCTGTGTGAGACGCTGCCGTACGGACTGCTCTTGAAAATCAGGCACGTGTCGCTTTCGGGCCTGGTGATGTCACTGTGCAGGCCCGCCCAGCCGACACCTTTGAAGATCCGGGAATTGGGCAGGTCGGCGGGCACTTTCGCAGGCGGCTCATCGGCGTGCAGCAGGGCGCCGAAGCCGTCCTTTTGGCCTCGGTAGCCCGGGATTTGTTTGACCCACCAGCCGATGTACGGATCATTGTAGCGGTGAGCATGGAATGACATAAGCTCGGCATAGCCGCTGCCTCCACGAACGCCGGGCCCGCCGCCCTCGGCCGAGTCGCCGAACGGGCGAATTTCGCCGTGATTGGCCATGCAGTAAAAGAAGAAGTATCGCACGTTGTTAAAGAACGGACGCTGCCACAAATCATAATCTGCAAGCCTGCGCAATCCTTCGAAAGCGGGGATGTAAAACGTGTTGTACCAGAGACCGTAACCGGTTCCTTCAGCCCAGCCGCCGTCGATCCCGGCCCAATGGGGATAAAAAGTCAAGAGCGCTTTGAGCGAGTAGGTCAGCCATGTTTCGGTGTCGGGCGTCTCACCTGCCATTGCCAGTGACATATCGGTGAGGTAGGCGATCAACCGTCCATCATGGCTCTCTCCCGGAAACGTGAGATAATTCTTTCGCTCGAGGCGCCGGTAGGTCTGCCAGGCACGCTCGCGGCACATGTCGAAGATAAGTTTCCTCTCGTTGTCATTCAGCGCCGGCTGCAGCCAGTCGTACGCAATGTGGGCGCATTTCGAGAAGCTCAATCCCGCTTCGTCTCCCCATCTGGCGCTGACCGAGGTGACATCATCGTCGTCCGTCGGCCAGGATGCGATCTCCAGCAGGATTTCCTTGGCGGCCCGGGCGTACTTGTTCTCTTGGCTCATGAGAAACGCCAATGAAAGATCCATCATGGCGCCGTCCACGTAGCCGCGGAAGTACGAAAAATAGCGTCCGTACTCCAGTCTCCTTGTGCCGTCATCTTCGATAAGGTGATACTTCGGGAAGTCAGGGACACCTTTGGATAGTGCCCTGTCAGCCGATGATTTGCATGCTCTCCATGATTTGGCGCGAGTAGATGACAACGTCGCACGAATGCGATCCAGATCCGCCATGGGATAGAGAATGCGGGAATGCCCGGCGGGGACACGACTGAGCAACTCCTTGGGAGCGATCCAGGGGAGTTTCGCCGCACCGGGTAAGATCGTAAAGGATTGCCTGCCTCGCCGCGCGATATCCGTGTTTTTTTCATTCAGCGCGATGACATCCCATGTATAATCGCCCGATGGGAAGACCCTATCCGGCAGGTGAACGGGATCTTTGCCGACATTGCGGCTGTAAAGACGATTTTCGTTGGCGGCGAAGATATCGACACGATAGTCCGCCGCTGCCGGGCATGGGAGCCAGGTCAGGCCGACCGGGGATATAGACAATTCGGCGCGATCGCGGGGGCGAGGAAAAAGCATGCGGTCGGAGGATTTTTCTTTTAGGAATTCGGTGGATTTCCGCGCCCGTGCGTAGAGATCGGCCCAAGGCAGGGCCGCGTTCAAGCCGAGCGCGCCGGTCGTTTTGATGAAAGTGCGTCGTCTCATGCCTCGTATCCTATCAATTATGTTCGGCCAGTTCAACCCGATCGTACAAGTGCATTCGGCTGCTGCTAAAGAATCCCTGACCGTATCAGAATTTCCAGACCAGATCGCCAAGGAATCTTCGATAATCCAGGTCGCTGGCCGTGCGGGTATCTTCGAGTAGAAAATAGGTCATCATCCAATACAGATTCCTGGCCAACTGATACCTGTAGACGAACCTGTGGCCTTTCGAGTTGGTCTGGGCGTCGAGGAAATCAGATTCATTGAAACCGCCAACAACGGCGTCGGCGTCCGTCTCCCTGTAGTCATAGCCGAACTCCCACGAGCCGGGATCGTCGTCTTTGGCCTTGTTGAATTTGGCGCCGACCAGCCAGCCCGTATCTTCGCTGGTGGTCGCGACGATGTTGCGGACCCAACTGGCGAAAAGGGTCGTCGGCAGGGCGCCGCATTTGAATCCGTATTCTCCGAAGAGTTCGACGATGTTGAAATCGTCCTTGTATCCGCCTGCTGCGGTCGTATTTCCGAAGAAGTTCGAGCTTCCCCACGTGCTCTTGAGATCGGCACTGCTTTCGATGTTGCCGTAGTCGTAATAGGTCGCCCCGGCAAGAACGTGATCCGAATTGCCGATCGTGCGTTTCCAATAGGCCTGAGCAACCCAGAGCGATATATCGGCGGCGGTGTCGCTTTCATCGACCCATAAACCGCCTCCGTTGAAGAAGAACCGGTCCGTGTCATTCAGCGGCCTACTGTACTGGGCCGCAATACCTTCGGGATTGAGGTCGCCGTCCCAGATTAGCTGATTCTTGCCAGCCTTGTAGAAGGGATTCTTTATCTTTCCGCCAACAACGTTGAGGCCTTCGGCGCTTTCCGGATGCCAGTTGAAGAATGCCTGGTCCAGCCATATCTCCTTCTTGGAGAAACCGTCTTCGAGGTCTTGATTCGTCGAGATCGGACTTCTGTCGCTGCCGCTGGCGATTCTAATGCCGACATCCCACTCGTCATTGACAATGGCATCGAACATCAGACGCGCACGCGGCCGGTGACGGTAAACTCCGTTTTCCCACCTGCCGGGCCTGCTGCTGTCCTCCTGGTCCTTGTGGTCCTGGCGATACCGAAGGTCTCCCGATATCTTGATCTTCTCGAGCCACTTGAGGCTGTCGGGCAAAGCGGTGGCCTGCTGGTCTTTCACTGTGGCGGCCACCTTTTCCTCCACCTTCTTTTCCACCTCTCTGCTCTGCTGGTTTTGTTTCGCCTCAAGCTCGTCGAGCCTTTTCTGCAATTGCCCGAGCTGCTCATTCTGCTTTTGAATCAGATCTCTCAGCTCGCCTATTTCGTCGGCTTTCGCAGCAGAGGTTTGGCTGAGAATCAGCAACATTGCAGCTACTACCAGGGTCATTTGTCGCATTTGTTCTTTCCTTTCACTGAGCGGGCTCACGTTTTGAAATTTTCGGCCTTGTGGCGCACAATGTGTCCCTCGATCATATAGATCACATCCTCGGCAATATTGGTTGCATGATCCGCCACGCGCTCGAGGTGACGGGATGCTGAAAGCAGGTGAATGAGCGACTCGCTCTGCTCCGGATGCGCTCGAATCTCATCCTGAACTATCAGGAACATCTGATGATTTATCTGATCGACCTCGTCGTCTGCAGCACATACCTCGTAAGCAAGTTTGGAGTCCATGTTGACCAGGGCTTCGAGACTCCTGTGAACCATGGATTTCGTCTTCTCGGTCATTGCGTCGAAATCGAGAGTAACGTCTTCTCGCTGCTGGCCGGCGAGGAATGTACCGCGTTCGGCCAGGTTAACGGCCAGGTCGCCGATGCGCTCCAGGTCGTTGTTTATTTTCAGAGCCGTAATGATGAACCGCAAATCAATGGCAACGGGCTGGTACAAAGCCAGTATCTTGAGGCATTCTTCCTCGACGTCCACTTCCATCTGATCGATTTCGATATCTCCGGCAATCACCGTTTTTGCCAGAGCTTCGTCCCGCGTTTTGATCGCCTCGACAGCCTGCCGCAGACTTTCCTCCACCACCTCGCAAAGAGACATGAGCATTTGCTTGAGCCTGTCGATTTCTCTTTTCATGTGTACAGTCATCTGGTCTTCCTCTTAACCGAATCTTCCTGTGATGTAATCTTCGGTTTTCTTCTCTCGCGGCTTGGTAAACAGTTGCTTGGTTGGCCCGACCTCTATGAGGTCTCCTTCGTAGAGGAACGCCGTCAAGTCGGAAACGCGGGCGGCCTGCTGCATATTGTGTGTTACAATCACTATCGTATAGTCGCGCCGAAGCTCATCGATCAGATCCTCGATCTTTGCGGTGGATTGCGGATCGAGCGCCGATGCCGGCTCGTCCATCAGCAGAATTTCCGGCTCTACGGCCAGCGCCCTGGCGATACACAAACGTTGCTGCTGACCGCCGGACAGGTCCATTGCATTTTTGGCTAATCGATCTTTGACTTCCTGCCATAGGGCGGCGCGAGTGAGGCTCTTCTGAACGATCTCGGCAAGTTTTACCCGATCCTTCATCCCGTGAATTCGCGGACCATAGGCGACATTGTCGAAAATCGACTTCGGGAAGGGATTCGATTTCTGGAAGACCATGCCCACTTTTTTGCGCAGGGCGACGATGTCCGTCGCATTGGTGTAGATGTCCTGTCCGTCGATCACGATCTCGCCTTCGGCACGGGTCCCGTCGACAATATCGTTCATTCTGTTCAGCGTCCGAAGGAATGTCGACTTCCCGCAACCGGAGGGGCCGATGAGCGCGGTGACCTGGCGGGCGGGCACATTCATTGTGACGTCGAAAAGCGCCTGAGTGTTGCCGTAGTAGAAGTTCAGATCCTTTACCTGGATCTTCATATCTGCGCCGTTGTCAGCTTCGTTTCCTACCATTTCTGCCTTCTCCGGATTCGAATTCTCAACAGGATGGCCGCCAGATTGACGCCGAGGACCAGGGTAAGAAGCACCAGCGCCGTGCCATACTGCATCGGCCTGACCTTCTCTACGTCGGGATGTTGAGTCGCCAGAATGTAGAGATGATACGGAAGGGCCATAACCTGGTCGAAGATCGATTTCGGCAGCCTCGGCAAATAGAAGGCCGCCACTGTGAGCAATATCGGGGCGGTTTCTCCGGCAGCCCGGCCGACCCCGAGGATAGAACCGGTCAGCATTCCGGGGATCGAATAGGGCAGAACGTTCTTTCGTATCGTCTGCCACTTTGTCGCCCCCAGAGCAAGACTTCCCTCTCGCAAAGATTGCGGCACGGCTCGCAGGGCTTCTTCGCTGGAGACAATGATGATCGGAAGTATCATGCAGGCCAGGGTCAGGCAACCTGCTATTATTGACGCACCGAATCGAAGGAATATCACAAACAGCCCCAGCCCGAACAGACCGAAGACAATCGACGGCACACCGGCCAGCGTCGCGATGGCCAGTCGAATCGTACGGGTGAATTTGTCCTGCTTTGCATACTCGGACAGATATATTGCGCTGCACATGCCCAGTGGAAGAGCAACGGTGATAGTACCCAGAACCAGCACCAAAGTGCCCACGATGGCCGGCAGTATTCCGCCTTCGGCGCCGCTGCTTCTTGGCCTTGCGGTCAGGAATTCCCAACTGATCGCCGGTAGCCCGTTCCATACGATCTTGAAAATGATCGAGGCTATCACGAGTACGATCGAGTAAGTCGCCGCCCGCATGAGCCA
>JADHXR010000060.1 GCA_016782865.1 Phycisphaerae bacterium | reverse complement strand
AGCCTGACCCACAAACGGAGTTCGGATTGTACGTAAAAGACATGATATTGCCAACACAAAATGTGTATACATCTAGGGTAGGCCGCTCTGGTGAAGGATTTTGCTTGACGGGCGGGCGGGCGATTTGGTATAAGTGGGATTGTACGGACCAGCGGGCTCTATGCTCTGTCGGAAAACTCGATCTGGCTTCGAGCGGCTTGTTTTCTTTAGCTGTTTCATGCTGCTAGCGCAGCCACTGTCGGATAAAGGCAGCCGCTGTTGTCCGCCTGACTGTCCCGGCGCGCCGGGAGCTGCATCGACGATAAAACCAATATCGCCTGCTTCAGTTCCCTCGGCGTCGCTCGGGACAAGCTTTGCCAGGCGAAAAACCGCTCGCTCTCGGGCCGACGACGGAGTTTTCAGAAAGAGCCTGGACACTCCGGCAGATGAGACTTCTGCCGAACGTTTTGGGCTTTGTGGTTCACGGTCAGTTGCTCATGTTGGGCATTTTGACCGAAGGAGGCAGCGTTCGTTCGGCCCGAGTTCACGGTCGAGGACAAATCGCAGGGAATTGGCCCGTTTGTGATTCTATTGTGTCGTTCTCCGTAAGAGTTCATGAATCTTAGAACATAGTGCTTATTTGGAGGAAAGAACCATGTCAAAGAGAAGGTGTGTGCAATTCTTGTTCTGTCTGTCGGTAGTGCTTGGCTTTTCAGCGGCCGAAGCGGTGGGGGCCGACATTTTGTTTATCTCGGCAATGGACGGCGGCGAAGCGGGCGCGGACGATGACCTTAAAGCCTTCATGGAAGGCCTTGGACATACGGTGACGTATTTTGATGATGACGAAGACGAGGCAGCCACTGAGGTCGCGGCTGCCGCTGCGGATTTGGTCTTTATTTCCGAATCGGTAGGCTCCGGCGGTATCAGGGAAGAAATCACAGAAGTGGAAGTTCCGATGATCGTCAACGAGATGTGGGCCTGGGATGAAATGGGTCTGACCCACGGCGGCGGGGCGGACGAAGTCACGGTCACTACGAACATCGAGATCGTTGACCCCGGGCACTATCTTGCGGCAGGCCTCAGCGGGACCGTGGCCTTCCTCACCGACCTTACCAGCACTCTTGGCGAATGCCGTCTCGGCAAAGGTATCGCAGGCGATGAGGCCACAGTCATCGCGACAGCCACCTTAGCTGACGGTGAGACTTACGACGTTATCTTCGTATACGAAAAGGGAGCCGCTCTGCCAGTGCCTCCTACAGATGGCAGCGCCCAGATAGCAGCGGATGTGCGGGTTTGTTTCGGTTTTCACGAGTACTGCGATCCTGTACTCAGTGACGATGCTTATGCATTGCTGGAAGCGGCGATCGACTACGCGCTGGGTGTGACTCCACAGGCCAAGAATCCCAGCCCACTTGACGGCTCGCTCCATGAGGATACGTGGGCCACTATTAGCTGGTCGCCGGGTGCTTTTGCGGTCTCCAGCGACGTGTATCTGGGTGTCAACTATGACGATGTGAACGACGGCGTGGCCGAGACTTTCCAGGGCAATATGACCGAAACGTCGCTCATCATCGGCTTTCCGGGATTTGCCTTTCCGGAAGGCCTTGTCCCTGGGACGACCTACTACTGGCGGGTCGATGGGATTAACGAAGCCGACCCCAACAGCCCGTGGAAAGGCACTGTGTGGAGCTTCTCGGTTCCACCGAAAACCGCCTATGCCCCCGACCCGGCCGACGGCAGCGAGTTTGTAGACCCGAACGCACCGTTTGGCTGGACGGGCGGTTTCGGAGCGAAATTGCACACCGTATATCTCGGGAACAGTTTCGCCGATGTAAATGACTCGACTCAGGGGACGCCGTCAGGCAAGGCAAGCTATGATCCTGGCACGCTTGAATTGGAGAAGGTCTATTACTGGCGCGTCGATGAGTTCGACGGTTTTGAAACGTATAAAGGCGGTGTCTGGAGCTTTACGACTCCGGGCGCAGTCGGCAATCCGCAGCCGGCTAACGGCGCCGCGGATGTGCAGATAACGGCAACACTCGGTTGGACTCCGGCAGACAATGCCGCTTCGCATGATTTATACGTTGGAACCGATAAGGACGCCGTGGAGAATGCCGCCGCAACCTCACCGGAGTACATGGGCAACCGGGCGCTTGGTTCTGAGAGCTATGATCCCGGAAAACTTGACTGGTTCAGCACCTATCGCTGGCGTGTGGATGCAGTCTACGCCGCGGATACGGTTAAGGGTCTTGTCTGGAGCTTCACGACGGCCGATTTCATTCTTGTGGACGACTTCGAGTCTTACAACGACATTGACCCGCCCGACCCGGCAAGCCAGAGGATATTCGAGGCGTGGGTAGACGGCTTTGGGACCACAACAAACGGGGCCCTCGTCGGCAACGACCTGCCTCCTTATGCCGAGCAGGCCATTGTTCACGGCGGCGCGCAGTCGATGCCGTATGCCTACGACAACAATCTGAAGACCTCTGAGGCAACCCGGACGTTGGTTTACCCGCGCGATTGGACCGCCGAGGGTGCTACGACATTGTCACTGTGGTTCCGCGGTGACTATGACAATGCCCCTGAGCGGATGTTCGTCGCTCTAAACGGCACGGCGGTCGTGTATCATGCCGACGTGGCCGTGACGCAAATGGCCAAATGGACCGAATGGACCATCGACCTGCAAGAGTTTGCCAACCAGGGTGTGAACCTTGCCAATGTCAATACCATTACCGTTGGCTTTGGCACGAAAGATAGTCCAGCCGCCGGCGGCCCGGGCAAGATGCTCTTTGACGACTTCAGGTTGTACAGGTAGGTTCTATTGTGGACCTTTTGAAGCGACAAGTGATTGCACGGCTGGTTTAGGATTTTGGTTCCTGGCCATTCACGGTGTTTTTTGCAGGAGGATTATCATGCGTGGAGAATTGATTTTTCTGGCTTCCTTTGTTCTCGTGCTGTCTCTGGTTGGTGACGCGCCGGCGGACGATTTCAAGTGGGACAATAGCAGCGGTGATTCCCTCTGGCGCACTGGGGAAAACTGGGACCTCAATAAACTCCCCGGCGAGGGCGATGCACTCTACGTCGATTGGATTGCCGATCCGACCGAGATAATTATCGACGCCGATACCGACGCCAAGTGTAATAGCATCACCTTGAGTAACGATGCTTCCGGCGGGCAGGGCTATGTTCATCTTCACATTACCGGCGGAACTTTTGTTGCAGGAAATTTGATCAGGGTAGGCAGGGAAGAATTGGCGATGTTTACTCTCGATGACGGCGATGTCACCTGCAGTGCGTTTCAGCTTGGGCGAAAAGATCCCAGCAAAGGTGTAGTCTACATCAACGGCGGGGCGATTACCGTCGCAACCAACACGAGGGTCCCCCGCGGCGGATCGCAGGGAAGTGAATTGCATCTTAACGGCGGAACTCTCCATACCAATGGTCTGGTGATGAATGATCCGGAAGATCCATTGTCCGGTACGAACGGGAGCATGGACATCGCCGGCGGTGTGATGATATTGACGAGCGAAGAAGACCAGACGGAAAAGATCAAAGGTTATGTGCAGAACGGCTGGATCACGGCATACGGCGTCAAGAGCGGCGAGCTTCTCGAAGACGGTCGCCTGGCTTTGGTGCAAATGGATTTCGATCTGACCAATCCCGGCATGACCACGGTATGGGCCAGCGCGAGCAATCCGACCCAGGCTCGGGCTCCAGTGCCGGAGGATGGGGCTACGGTGCAATTGGCCCACGCAACAGCCGTCGAGTTCCTCGCGGGCGGCAGGGCGGCCTGGCACGATGTGTACTTCGGTTCCGACGAGGATGCTGTAACTGCTGCCGACGCCTCCGATACAACTGGCATATACCGGGGCCGCAGGGATGTTACCGGTTATATTGTGCCCGAGGCTCTTGAGTGGGGAGGTACTTACTACTGGCGGATTGACGAGATCGAGGCTGACGGCACGGCGCACACGGGCCCGGTTTGGAGCTTTACGGTAGCCGATTATTTCCTCGTGGATGATTTTGAGAGCTACAGCGCGGACAAACGAATATGGGAAAATTGGCTTGACGGACTTGGATCGGGTATGCCCGGTGAGCCTGATTATTTACCCGGCAATGGTACGGGCTCGGGGGTTGGCGATGAAACAAGTGCCTCGTTCACCGCCGAGACAATTGTTCATAGTGGCAGCCAATCGATGCCCTACTGGTACGACAACAACAAGCCGGGCTACGCCAGGTATTCGGAGGTGGGCAAGACGTTGATCTATCCGCGCGACTGGACCGAACAAGGTGTCGGGGAATTGTCACTGTGGTTTAGAGGATATCCGACTTATGTCGGCGGTTTCACAGAGGACCCGCCCGTGACTTACACGATCAATGCCTCGGGCGCCGATATCTGGGACGCATCCGATCAGTTCCACTTTGCGTATAAGCAAATCTCCGGCGCCGCAAGCATTGTGGCACGGGTGTCCAGCGTCAGCCACACGGACGACTGGGCCAAGGCCGGCGTGATGATTCGCGACTCACTCGATGCAGATTCGGCACATGCCATAATGGCGGTGACACCGGCTAGTGGAGTCTGGTTCGGTCGCCGTGCCGCAGCCGGCCAGAGCAGCATCAGCACAAAGCAGCCCGACATCACCGCGCCTCAGTGGGTGAAATTGGAGCGCAGCGTAGGCGGACTTGTCAGGGCTTCTTATTCGGATGACGGCAACACGTGGACGGCGCTGGGTACGCCCGAGGCGGTCACGATGGATGCGCCGATCTACATCGGCCTGGCGTTGACAAGCCACAATCCCGACGCGACATGCGAGGCGAAGTTTTCCGACGTTAGCTTCCCGAACACCGGTGTTGACGCCGAGTGGGTCGACCAGGATGTCGGTATGCTCGCCAATGCTCCTGAGCCGATGTACGTGGCGATTGCCGACGGCGCTGGCGTGCCTGCAGTCGTGTACCACGATGATCCCAACGCGGCGGTGACCGACATCTGGACGCAGTGGGTCATACCGTTGCGACAGTTTGCAGATCAGGGTGTGAACTTAGCCGATGTTGACAGGATCGCCATTGGTTTCGGCGATAGAGCCAATTTACAGGCCGGCGGTTCCGGCAAAATGTATTTCGATGATATCCGATTATATCGGTCGGAGGGAGAACCGGAGCCCGAGAAGATAGTCACTGTACAATGGCTGGGCCATTCGACTGTGAAAATATGGACGGAAGATTATGTCATATACGTGGACCCTGAGAGAGTGCCTCAGTCGCTCCATGACGCGACGTTGGTATGTGTCACTCACACTCACGGGGACCATTACTCGCCTTCGGATATTGCCAAAGTCTCCAACGATCAGACGATCTTCATCGGTCCGCCTGATGTTGTTCAGCGGTATGGCGGTGGGCAGACAATAGCGCCCGGCCAGACGATTCAACTGGACGGTGTCGGTGTTACCGCAGTACCCTCCTACAACACCAACAAGCCAAACCATCCCAAGTCAAACAACTGGGTTGGATACGTAGTAGAAATTGCCTCGAAACGGATCTATGTTGCGGGTGACACGGACCTGATCGACGAGATGAGAGAACTTGGGGACATTGACGTAGCGTTTCTGCCTGCCGGTGGCACCTATACGATGAACGCGGCCGAAGCCGCCGAGGCGACGCAGTACATTAAGCCCGGTTTGGCGATACCTTACCACTGGGGTCAAAGTGTGGGGACTCTAAGCGACGCGCAGAGGTTTGCTGACTTGGCCAAGAGTGCCGCCCGGGTGATGACTGTCAACGAGACCATAAGCTCCGACAATTGGCCCGAGTATTCTCCGCTGGTTGTGCACTGGAAGCTGGACGAGACGCAAGGCTCCATCGCCGGCGACAGCGCAGGTGACAACCACGGCACCGTTTACGGTGCGCCTCTCTGGCGGAGCACCGGCGGTAAGGTGAATGGGGCTCTCGAACTCGACGGACTTGATGATTATGTGAGTACCGGCTCGGTGTTGAATCCGGCTAACGGCGCGTTCAGTGTCTTTGCCTGGGTCAAAGGCGGCGCCCCGGCCCAGGCAATCATATCTCAAGCTGACGCGGAAGGCGAGATGTGGCTCGGTGCCGAACCAATGCTTGGGGGTCTAATCACAGGGCTGGTGCCTCCTCCGGCCGGGCGTTCTATCACACAGCCGTTGGTGTCGGAGTTTGTAGTCACCGATGGCCAGTGGCATCATGTGGGCGTTGCCTGGGATGGCTCGTTCAGGCGCTTATATGTGGATGGCGCGGAGGTCACAGCCGACGCCGGGTATGTGGCTGCGCTGAAATCTTCAACCGGCGGTCTGCACATTGGTGCCGGAAAGAGTCTCGGCCCGGCTACTTTCTGGGCGGGTCTGATAGACGATGTTCGCCTCTACAACCTGGCGCTTAGCACAGAGGAAATCCAGGAGCTGGTGCGGTAGCGGGAAAAATCGCCAACTTTCAAAGATTGTGTGCTTATCAATTCACGGTAGATTGCCGATAATCACTTATAAAGCTTTTGAGCACAAGTGCGGCGAGGAATACAGATGCGTCTGATTCTGAGAAAAGACGGTAAGACCGTCAAGGAGTTTCGGTTCCCCAAGGGCCCGGTCTATATCGGCAGGCACGTACATAGCCAGGTCTTCCTGCCCGACAGGGAGGTCTCACGACAGCACGCAGCAATCTTTGCTACCCGTGAGGGGAAATGGGTGGTCGAAGACCTTGAGTCCGCCAACGGGACGTATTTGAACGGCAAGAAGATTCACCAAGCACCGCTCAAAAGCGGGGACGGTCTTCGCCTCGGAGGTTTCGCAATCGAAATAAGTCTCGAAACCGGCGAATCTGCCGGCGAGGCCGTTCATTTGGATGACACACTTGTCCCGCAGATTAGCAAAGCCGGAGCGACCCCGGCAAGACCGGCGCCGGAGATCATAGTGAGAAAGCCGGACGTTGAGCACGCTCCTGATATCAGGCTGCCGGCCAGGCGGGCGAAGGAGTTCTTGCAGGCCACCGAGACGATCTGCAGAGCCAATGGCGCAGACGAGGTGCTCAAGGCCCTGTTGGGTATCTTGCTGAAGGATTTTGCGGCACATCATTGCTGGGGTGCTCTGAGAAATGTGGCTGAGGGCCCGATGACCTGTCACGCAGGCAGAACGCGGGATGGTCGCGCCGTGGAGCTGGGCGAAATAAGAGTCAGAGAAAAAGTCACCCAAGCCGTCGACAAAAAGGAGTTCCTGCTCATTCGGCAGCTCTCATCTGCGACCGATGAGCCCAAAATATGCTCTGCGATGATAGCACCCATCATCGACCCGACCGGCTGCTTCGGCATCCTTTACGTCGACAATTCAATTGATCAGGGACAATACACGCTGAGCGATCTGGACTACCTGATGCTGCTTGCAATCCACACCGCCGCCATAGTTGAGAACTTCTAAGGCCTAGTTCTCTGGGGGAATTTATTGAGGGCAGACAGCAGACTGCTCGTAACTTCAAAGTATAGGAATTTGTATTAGTTCTATATGGTTACCGCGTTGAGCACCGTGAGATAGTGTGGGCACCGCACACCATTTATTCTATACGATAGATCTTAGCCGTTCAATCATGCCGGGCATATGATCGAGTGTCAGGAACAATACCGACAGGGCGGCAATGACCCACATGGCGGCTTTTACTTCCTTCACCTTACCTGAGACCATCTTGATCAGTGTGAACGAGACAAACCCGAACGCGAGCCCAGTGCTGATGCTGTAGCTCAACGCTATCATCACCATTATGATAAACGAGGGGAAGGCCTCTTCTATATTCGCAAAGTCTATCCGCTTGACTTCCTTCATCATGAACAGGCCTACCATGATCAGGGCTGGAGCCGTGGCGTATCTGGGGACTATGCCGACTACCGGGACAAACAGGACGGTCAGCAAGAACAGGGTCCCCGTAACCACAGCGGTCAATCCGGTTCGTCCGCCTTGCTCGATCCCGGCGGCGGATTCCATGTACGCCGTCGTCGTGGATGTCCCGAACAGGGCGCCGATCATAGTCGCAATGGCGTCGATCCCCAGCAGGCGGTCCAGTCCTTCTATCCGGTTTTCCTTATCGACCATGTCCGCCTGGTGACAGCATGCGACCAATGTCCCTACGCTGTCGAACATGTCGATGAACATCAGAGTGAAAATGCTGCCGAAGAAACTCCATTTCAGGGCGCCGAGGATGTCCAATCGAAGAGAAACCGCTCGAAGGTTCATGTCCAGAGAGATGAATCTCTCCGGCATCTCGATCCTCCCGAACAAGCCGGCCAGCAATGTAGACGCGAAAATTCCCGCGACGAGTCCTCCCCTTATCTTCTTCATCTCGCAGAAAATCATTACGAGCAGCCCAAACAGGCCGATTAGCACGGTTGCGTCTAACGGCCCCGCTTTGACGAGCGTATGTTCATCACTGACTACGATCCCCAGTTTGACCAGGCCCATGAACGTGATGAACAGGCCGATGCCGACGGCTATCGCCGAGACAAGCGATTCGGGGATGGCCTCGACGAGCCTTTTCCTGAGCCCCAGCAACGTCAAGATCAAAAAGAACAACCCCGAGAGGAACACCACGCCAAGAGCCGTCTGCCAATCCATTTTCCCAGAACTCACCAGGTAGGCGAAGAACGCATTGAGTCCCATGCCGGGCGCCATCGCGATCGGAGCCTTGGCGAATATGCCGACGATTATAGTGGCAAGGCCGCTCACGAGGCAGGTGACAGCGATCAGGGCCTGCTTGTCCATCCGTTCGATATCGGTCAGCTCGATCCCCTCCAGACTCAGGACAGACGGATTCACAAAGACAATATAGGCCATGGTGAGGAAAGTTGTCAGCCCGGCCACGATCTCAATCTTGAAAGTTGTGTGTTTTTCGGACAATCCGAAATACTCGTTGAGCATTCTCAGCCCCTTGGCTTTTCACTTCCCGCATTCTTCTCAGCGGTAGGCTTTGTTCCCAGAAGCCCAACCATCTCGGCGACGAGACTGGCGGAGTTCCTCGCTGCTATTATGTAAAACATCTGCTTGTCAAGCACGGCGCCCTCATCGGCGTTGTCACTGATGCTGCGTATGACAAGGCACGCGATCTGGCGCTGAAAGCAAATCTGCGCTACCGCCGCTCCCTCCATCTCTACTGCATCGGCTTGGAGCTTCTTGCGCAGTTCGGCGCACTTGTCGGTCGAGGCGATAAAAGAGTCACCCGTCACGACGACACCTCGCATGATCTTCGGCTCCCTCTCGCCCTTGAGTGTCTTTATGCTCTCAAGGCCGGCCAGATCTGATGCTTGCTCTGCTAACTTGATGAGGTTAGGATCGGCGCGAAAGAAGACCGGATTCTCGAAACCGTCGAGCCGGCTCCTGACGCCTCTGCAAAAAAGGCCCTCGGGCCACACGGTCCCCATGTCATGATGGGCCGTCTTCTCGGCGATCACTATGTCCCCAGGTTGGAGGTCCGGATTTACGCCGCCGGCGATCCCCGTAAAAACTATCCGTTTCGGCTTGTAGTGCTCGATAAGCAACGTGGTCGTCATCGCCGCGTTGACCTTGCCCACGCCGGTCCATGTCACGACGACTTGTTGGCCATTCAGCTTGCCGCTGACAAACCTTATCCCCTCAATCTTGCGATCCCGCCGCTGTGTCACCTGATCCTCGATCAACGTGACTTCTCGCTCGAACGCTCCCAATATAGCCGTGACGGACGCTGAGTTAGGTTTAGGATCCTCAGCATAGGAACGCGGCTTGTACGCAAAGCACAGAAACACAACCAATATGAAAAGTACTCTGCCTGTTCTCGGATGTCTCATCGTGTGTCTGCTCCAATTCTCTGTGTTGGCAACAACTGCCCGCCGGCACGGATCAACTGCTTTTCTTAGATTCTCTCTTCTGACGGGAGATGACATCAGATTTCACATCGTCTTCAGTGTCGAATATCTTGTCTTGACCGGCACTGGTGATAATATGGGTCATAGTCTTGATCCATTGGGAATTATCCGCCAAAATCCAGAACATTTCAATTATCGATTTGCGCAAATCTCGACAATTGCAGGCTTTGGCGTTCAGCATACCCTTGGCGGCATAGGTTTCTCCTCGGCAGCCGCCCAGACACCAATAGCGGATAATACACTCGGAGCACGCATTGTTTGTGTTGTCGATTGCCGTTTGTCTGCGAACGTCATTCAGGACGGGCGAGTTCCTCCAGGTTTGAAGAAGATCAAATCTGGCATTACGTATATTTCCTACTCTTATGCGCCGACATTGGTGTTCAGGCACGCGTAGATAGTACCATCCGAGTCTAACAGCAACATCCAATGGGGGATATCTCTCCAGACAAGCAAGTGCCGACCATTCCTTTTCTCAGCGTAATCGGGCTCTGTAAAGCCCAACCGTCTCTTACTTGTCCGCTTTGAGAGGAACATTTCTCCAGTCTGTCACTCCTTGAAGCAGGTGTACAGGCGACGTCAATAATGCGAGCGAAAGGAGTCGAACCTTCACGTCCTAATGGACACCAGGACCTAAACCTGGCGCGTCTGCCAATTCCGCCACGCTCGCGTTTCGTATGTCCTATTGCCTATATTTTTGCCGAAGCGTCAATTCACTTCAACTCTTATGGGCCTAGTCTTTCTCGCCCTCTCTTTGTTCTTCCGTTATCTTCTCGATGCGCTTCTCAGCCCTCTGGAGTATCGTCCTGCAGTGCTTTATCAGGGCCATTCCTCTTTCGTACTGCTCCAGGCTGTCCTGTAACGGGATCTGACCTTGCTCTATCCTGCCGACGATATCCGTAAGTCCGGTGATCGCTTCTTCAAAGCTCAATTCGCCGATGTCGTTTTCTTGACTCTTGTCTGCCATGTGTTTGACTCATATCTTGTGTCTTTTGACTTTCACCTTTTTACCTCTTCATTACCTTACTTTCAATCAAATTCTCGCTGGCAAGTTCGGTAATTAGGCTGTCTCCGGGGTGCACGTCTTCAGCGGTTCTCACCAAAAGCCCGGTTTTCTTGTTGGTGGTGATGCTGTATCCTCGCTGTAAAACTGACTTGGGATTCAATACGGTCAAGCGGTTTGCCTGTGCTGCAAGCTGCATTCGGCGGTTGTTGACGATTGTGTTCATCGCTACATCAACACGGTTTTGCCACTCGTTCACTTCGACGGTCCTTCTTCCTAAAAGCCTGTGCGGCTCGATCCTGACCACCTGCTCATAGCCGGCGGACAACTTCCGGCGTCCCTGTTCCAGCAGCTCTCTCATTGCCTCGGCCAGTTCTGCGCTCAATTCATCCAATTGCTGGCTGGCGTTTTGTACGAGCGAGAGTGGGTTTCTAAACAGCGCGTTGGCCAGGACAATTTCCAAATCCTGTCTTGCCGATCTTGCCGTTGCCCTCACTTGAGTGGTCAGCCTTTGTTCGGTGCCGGCCAATTGTGCCAGTATTTCCTGCAGGTCCGGAACAGCCACGACGCCCGCTTTGGTCGGAGTCGATGCTCTGGCGTCGGCAACGAGATCTGCAATCGTGGTGTCGACCTCATGACCGACCGCACTTATGACGGGAATCTTGGAGTCGAAAACCGCTCGGGCAAGAATTTCTTCGTTAAAGGCCCACAAATCTTCAAGTGAGCCGCCCCCTCTGGCGATTATCAAGATGTCGAGCTTGAGTGACCTGTTGCGCCTGTTCAGCTCCCGCAACGCAGCGGCGATTTTCTCGGCTGCGCCTTCGCCCTGTACGGGCACCGGATACAAGAACAACTCTGCGCAAGGCCACCGGCTATGGATGCTGTCGATAATATCATGCACTGCCGCTCCTGATTCGCTTGTTAGCATGGCGATTCGCATCGGGTAGGACGGCAGCGTCTTCTTCTTCGCTTCGTCAAACAGCCCTTCTTTCAGCAGCTTTGCGACCATCTGCTCGAAGGCCAACTGGAGCGCTCCGACTCCGGCCGGCTCAAGCTTGTCAACATAAAACTGATACCTGCCTGCGACATGGTAAACATCGATATAACCGGTGGCAAGGACCTCCATTCCATCTTCAGGCGAAAACTTGACACTCCTGAACTTACTCGCCCACATAACACAGGGCAGTATGCCGCCTGTGTCCTTCAGCGAGAAATAGCAGTGCCCGCTCGAATGATGTTTCCAGTCGCTTATCTGGCCTCTGACGGTCAGCCGTGAAGGTAATCTTTCTTCGAGTGCTATCTTGATCAGCGAATTGATCTGGCTTATTGTATATATTTTATTGGTCTTTGGCATTTGTCACACACGGCCGGCCAACCTTACTTCATGCTGATTTTCCTACGACGATAGATTATAGGTCAAAGGGTTTCTCTGATCAATTTCCAATTCGCGCTATGCGTCCGGGTCACAGCAGAGCAAAAAAGCGGTTCGGCAACAACCGCATGAAGTTGAAAACACGGGTGATACCCAGATTATTCTTGACATATGGAGCCACAAAAGGTATAATCCAGTATATTCTTCTTGTGGAGGGCCGTCTCAGTGGAGCGGTGGAAGTTGACTTTGTAGCGGTTGGAGAAGGTATTGGGGTGGATTTGCGGGAAAGCGAAGATTCTTGTGTCCGAGGCAGCGCTGTGTCTCTCTATCCACGTACGCAATGGTCTTTCCTACTAACGGCGAGCAGGATAGTTGGCCCGACAGCGAAGTCGGGAGGGCTATATAGTGCATGGACGAATATAGGTGACAATTATTACTTTTTCTAAGGGGATGGATGATGGAAAGATTGAAGAAGGACTTAAGAGGGCGTTGTTGGAGGAAGGTTACAACATATTTTCTTGTGTGTTGCCTGATTTTGAACACATGGGTGCCGGCTGTTCTGGCTCTTGAAGCGGTTGATATGGGTGTCAATTCCGGCATTATCAGCACGACCTTTGGTGCTCACACGATCATAGACACCGACCACGGTGCGATCATCAACTGGAACAATTTCGACACAATCGGGGGCGAGATTGTCGAGTTCAACCAGCTTTTGGGTGGGGTCGCAAGTAGTGCCTCGGCGGTGCTCAACAGGATTACTTCCGCAAGCGCGACACAGTTTGATGGTGCTCTGAATGCCAACGGCCGCGTCTTTGTCGTCAATCCCGCCGGCATTGTCTTTGGTTCCGGATCGACTGTCAATGTCGCGCAGTTAGTCGCCTCAGGTCTCAATATGTCGGACCAAGCGTTCCAGGACGTACTGGATAATCCTGCCAACGGTATGGTATTCGAAGGGGGTGCTGGGATAGTAGATACCTTGGCTTCGATCAGAGGCAACAGCGTCATTCTGGTTGGCAAGAAGGTCCTCAATTGGAACGGGATCATCGTTCCAGACGGATTGCTTGTACTAGCTGCTGGTGACAACGTATATCTTGCTCAGGATGGCAGCCATGTCTTGGTCGAAGTCGCAGACATAGGTGACGGAACTGCCGACATTGTGAACCGGAGCTTACTGAATGCCGACAACGGGGTCCTTGTTCTTGCCGCTTCTGATACCTTTGGAGCGATTCTCAATAAGGGTTACATCAATGCCAGAGGAGGCACGATAACGGCCCGCGCCGCCCGTGTTGAACAGGTGGGCGTTGTGGACGCAAGTGCGCTCTATGCAGGCGAGGCTGGCAGTATCACCCTGACCGGGACGCAAGAGGTTGTCCTGACTACCAACGCGTCCGGGCGCTTTGGTACAGTGACGGCAAACCCCTATTATGGTGGAGTCGATGGCAACGGTGGAAGTATAACCTTTGAAAGCGAAGGCACAGTCACGCTCGGGGCCGGGACGCTCACTAGTGCCCGCGGTGGCAGCGCATCGGGCGACGGAGGATCCGTGAAAATCACGGCTGAGGATTTTCTCATTGCCGGTGAGATTAACGTATCGCCTGGAAATACAGATTACGAACCGGGCACGTTGGAGATCGATCCTCCGATCGCTACTGTTGCAAACGGTGTTAATGCCGGCGAGATCAATACCATCTACGAGCAAGACATTGAAACTCACTCGATGAGTGGCACGAACGTTATTGTTCGTGCAAATGCTGTTAACGTGCAGGACATGACGGACGACGGTGGAATCACCGGTGGCGTCGGGGGCATTGAACTTCATGGAACGGGTGCGACTGGTTCCGTTTCCTTCGCGAACACTGACAATACCATAAGTACGACTCGTGGCAACATAGCCGTGACGGCCGGCTCAGGCGGTGCTAATGTCGGCAACCTTCAGACTGGCGACGCCTCATCCAGTCCCGGGCAAATCACCGTGACCACAAGCGATGGAGGTGACGTCACCACTGGGAGCCTGCTTATCACGGGCGGACTGGGTCGTGCCGAAATAAGCGTCGACGCTTCCGGTAATCTGACTACAAACGGCGATGTCAAGGTCGGGAGCAGCTCTGCGATCGACAACGTTCCGTCGGGCCAGGATGCCGAAGCGATAATAGGCCTGAGCGCCGGTGGCAATGTGGAACTCAACGGTGCTGTTGACGCCCATGCTGTTGCCACACTTCCAGCCGCTGACGGGGGCGTAACCAAGGCCGATATACAGATCCGTGGAGGCGACGATGTGACTATAAACGGCGCTCTGGTCGCTAAGGCAGTATCGCAGGATAACGCGACGGCCTATGCGAGTATCGAGGTAGAGGCATCGGACAATGTAAACTGGGGCCTCGGTGTCCTGGATCCTGTTGCCGATGGCGACAATAGCCAGGTGCGCGTCGTAAGCCGCACGACCGAAGTGGTCACCTTGGACGGTGATGTTGCGCAAGTAATCATCGAGCAGGCTATGTTGCAGGCGCTGCCCGATTTTGACGAAACGCATATGGGCAGCCCTCTTGCCGGTAACGTCCTGGCCAACGACAATGATCCGGGCGGTGATCCGATCACCGCGGCCCTGGACACAGATGCTGTAAATGGTACGTTGACGTTGAATCCCGACGGTAGCTACGACTACACGCCTAATCCGGGCTATGTCGGCGACGACACGTTCACATACACGGCCACTGCCGGCGGAGATACGACTGGTCAGGTTCTGGTTACAATCACAATGACCAACACCCTGCCCACGGCTGGCGGCGAAGCGGCAGCTACTCATATGGGCGTCGCTGTTGGAGGCACGATCGCGGATAATATCTCTGATACGGATGGTGACCCGCTCACTACTGCCCTGGTTACAGATGCAGTAAATGGCACGTTGACGTTGAATCCCGACGGTACCTACAGCTACGAACCTGACGCAGGCTATGTCGGCCCAGACAGCTTTACGTATTCGGCCGTCGACCCCGAGATAGGCGCAGTGCCGGCTGAGGCTACCGTGACAATCGACGTGACCAACACTCCGCCCGTTCTGAGCAACGACGCGGTGACGACTCAGAGGAACACTAACGTTGGCGGCAATGTTCTGGCCAATGATGTCGATGCGGACAACGACCCGCTTACCACCGCTCTAGTGACAGATGTGGTAAATGGCACGTTGACATTGAATCCCGACGGCACCTTCAGCTACACGCCGGCCGATGGCTTCATAGGAAAAGACAGTTTCACGTATTCGGTAAGTGACCCCGAAGTTGGCGCCACGCCCGGTCAGGCTACGGCGACGATTACGGTCAACAAGCCCAGCACCACGGCGCCGCCGGCTGCACCCGGTGTTGACGTGAGAGTAGAGCCGGAGATCTCGGGCATCCCGGCGTTGATCAAGTGGGTGGCGGAGGAACTCGGAGTCGATGAGAGATTGATGGACGTCCGGTTCGCCAACACACTGGCCTCGGCACGGGACATTCCTCCGTACGATGCGTACTCGAGTTTCAAAAAGGCAGCCAATGTTCTGCGGGATCGCAGAGGGATACACACGGATGCCTTGGCGCAGGTGATAAGTGAGTTTGCTTCGAGCGCTGCGCCGCCGACCGAGGAACAGATGGCGTCGATCGCCGAGGCAATGGCGCGTAACACAGAAACAGGCAACGTCTATGCCCTGGCTGGGTTGTACCTCGATTCTCTCGCGGAGTATGTTACTTTCCTGGTCCACGAAGTGGGCTTTTCAGAAAGACATGCGGTAGAGTTTGTTACGGCCAAATACGCTGATCAACTAGCCGAGAAGGAAAATGTGGGACTGGCTGCCTATGTCGCAGCAAGACTGGCTAGTTTGTACGAGGACAGCATAGACTGACACTCATGGATTTGCAGAATTTCAACTTGCCGTCAGGGGCTGTAACACGGTCCCTGACGGCAGTTCTTTCTTGGGAACTGTTGTGAACGGGCTTGCTCGCACTGCGTTCGGCATCAGTTTTGTGGCCGCGTGAGTGCGAGCCGTCTTCATGCCCATGGTCAGCGAAGATACGATCGGTTTTCGACCGGTCGGGTTCTTCAGATATTATAGGAACTTGGTTGTCAATTCTCGTGATTTTGGTCATTTAGGGGTTTTGGGGAGATATCAACGAGAAACACGCTGTTTGCGCGAACAGTTTTCTTGACATCCGTCTGCAATCCCATAAGTGCCTGTAAAAGAGGGTGTTAGCATTTGGCGCCTGACGCCGAACCAGATGGGCTACCGTGTTCAAGTCATGCCTGGCTTCTGTTTTGCACAAGCTGATGACTATTCTATCCAAAGGAAGGTTGACAAAAAGCCGATCAGGGATATAAAGTGGGAAAGAAGGTAGATTTAGGTACCTTGCAGGGAGGAGGTGCCTTCATGTTGGCCGCGCAGACCAGGCATGTTGTTGCGGTCCGAGGATGGATGGTTGATTTAGGCTATTACTTTGGAGTTATATCCTTATATGTATCCGGTTGGAGATAAGCGTCGGACTAAGGGGATGGAGTTGTCCTCTTCGGCGAGCGGAGTGGCGGGCAAAACGCCTACGTGGTTTGTCTGGTTGCTGGCTGCATTGCTCTTGACGGGCGCCGGCGCAATCTACCGTGCGCTGGCCTCTCGTCTGGAACTTATCGCCGGCAGTTTCACGTTGCCTGTGCCGCTTGACGCCTACCCCAAGCGGGTCGAGCAGTGGGTGGGCGAAGATGTGCCAATTCCGCCGAATATTCAGCAGGTAGCCGGAAATGATGCCTTTGTGAACCGTTTGTACAAGAATCGGACAAGCAACGAATGGGTCAATGTTTACATTGCCTACACCGCGCACCCTCGAACCATGTTGGGCCATCGGCCGCGGGTTTGTTATGTAGCCGGCGGATGGATCCATGACGGCACGGAGTCGGGCCAATTTACGTCGCGCGCAGGCATGAAGCTGTCGTGCTTGATACACCGTTTTCACAGGCCTGCTCCGGACCACGAAGAGACGGTGGTTTTGAATTTCTACATCGTTAATGGCCGGCTTACATCCGACGGACGGGTCTTTTCCGGTGTGGGATTTCGGACCCCAAGTATTGACGGTGACCCAGCCCGCTACGTGGCACAAGTTCAGATAAGCTCGGCATTTGAGAATTCGGTTCGAACAGCGGCCAAGGACATGGTAGAGCTAATGCTCGAATTTCTACCCGATGAGAATGGTGAAGTCAGAGCAGTAGGGTACGTAAAACCTTCAGGTGACGTCCAGGAATAGATCGAGCTTTCGCCGGTGAGAGCCGGCGTCGGAAATAGGCGCATAAGTGTTGTTAGTACATAAGGTTGTGTTGTTTTTTCAATGCGCCCGACGGGGACGAAGTCTAATAGGGCAGGTTTGAATGTCGATTCTTGATTTCTCTGCATCTTCTGCGGTAACAAATAGCCATTGGTGAAATCTGTGTATTTAATCGCAAAGTAAGTGGCAACGTAGAGGACAACCGCAAAAGATGATGCAGCAATATCGGTCTGCTGCATATGGTCCGGCAATTATCTGATAGGGAAAAGGACGATGGAAAAATTCACCTTGATTGGTGCCGGAGGCTATATCGCTCCCCAACATATGAAAGCCATTAAGGAAACCGGAAACATTCTTGTTGCGGCATTGGACCCTAATGATTCTGTTGGCATCATTGATTCCTATTTTCCGGATGCCGACTTCTTTACAGAGTTCGAACGTTTTGACAGACATTTGGAGAAATTGCGGCGGGAAAATGGCCAGGGTGTTGATTATGTTAGTATTTGTTCTCCAAACTATCTTCACGATGCCCATATCCGATTTGCTTTGAGGATCGGAGCCGATGCTGTATGTGAAAAGCCATTAGTATTGAATCCATGGAATATTGACGCCCTTGAGGAGATTGCCAAAGAAACAGGCAAGACTGTCTACACAATCCTGCAACTCAGGCTACATCCTGCTATTTCAGATATGAAAGCGCGCATAGAACGATCACCAAAAGGAAAGAAGCACGATATTGATTTGGCCTATATTACAGCTCGCGGGCATTGGTATATGATTTCATGGAAGGGCGATGTTGCCAAATCTGGTGGAATTGCCACTAATATCGGCATTCATTTCTTTGACATGATGCAGTGGATATTTGGGGAACTCAAATACAACGTAGTTCATCTGGATGAGCCACTGAGATCTGCGGGATTTCTTGAATTCGAATGTGCTCGTGTAAGGTGGTTTTTGTCGATAGACCGAGATGATTTGCCACGAAAACCTGAACCTGGAGAACCTCAGGCCTATCGTTCTATCACGATTGATGGAGAAGAACTTGACTTTTCCAGCGGATTTTCCGATCTTCACACAAAGAGTTATCAAGAAATACTTAACGGCAGAGGATTCACCATACAGGATGCAAGATCCTCAGTTGAAATTGCGTCGAGAGTCAGGCGAGCCGAACCTGTTGGCTTGAAAGGAGAGTACCATCCATTGCTGAAACGTTCCAGAGGATAGTCGCTTGGGTTATTACTCTGTGCGTTAGTTAATGTAAATACCGAATTCGAAGAAGAGATGTGCCAAAGAAAGTATATGCGATGACGAAGAAGGAATTGACTTCTCGCCAAGAGTCACAAAGCCAAGGCTATTTCGTACACGAATCTGCCTATGTGGATCGCCCCTGTGAGATTGGCAGCGGCACAAAGATTTGGCATTTTTCGCACATAATGAAGGATGCCAAGATCGGAGAAAACTGCATATTTGGCCAAAATGTAAGTGTTGCCAGTGGTGTAGTTATCGGCAACAATGTGAAGGTCCAAAACAATGTTTCTATTTATACCGGTGCTATAATTGAAGACAACGTTTTCCTCGGACCAAGTTGTGTATTGACAAACGTTATAAACCCTCGATCGCAGATTGTGCGCCATAGCCTCTACGAAAAAACGATTTTTCGTCATGGAACAACCGTTGGCGCGAATGCCACTATTGTCTGCGGGATCGAACTTGGCTGGTATTCGTTTATTGCTGCTGGTGCGGTGGTAACTAAAGACGTTCAGGGCTATGCGCTAATGATGGGTGTCCCGGCAAAACAGGTTGGTTGGATAAGCCGACACGGTATTCCGCTGTCCGAGCCAGATGCTGATGGTATTATGATTTGTCCGGAGAGTGGTTACTGTTATAAGGAAGTTGAGCCGGGTGTGGTCAGGTGTTTAGATTTGGACGAAGAGGCCCCACTGCCACCTAAGAAAGCTGTCGGCAGGGTCTCGTACAACGATCTCAAGGGAAAATGAGTATGAAGGTACCCCTATTAGATTTGAAGGCGCAGTATGTGACTGTAAAGGATGAGATTCTGGTTGCGATATCCGACGTGCTCGAGTCTCAGCAGTGTATAGGTGGTCCAAGGGTTGCTGAACTCGAACAAGAAATAGCTGTCTTAAGCGATTGCAGGTTCGCGGTGGGTACTTCAAGTGGTACGGATGCTATATTGAACAGCCTGATGAGTTTGGATATCAGTGCCGGTGACGAAGTTATTACTACACCTTTTACATTTTTCGCCACAGCCGGCTGCATAGCCCGAACCGGCGCAAAGCCGATTTTCGTGGATATTGACCCGAAAAGCTACAATATTAATCCTGACCTTATAGCCAGAGCGGTTACTGAAAGAACCAAGGCGATTATGCCTGTACATCTTTTTGGCCAGATGGCTGATATGGGCCCGATTATGGAGATTGCCAATAAGTATAATCTTGTGGGCATTGAGGACGCAGCGCAATCAATCACCAGCACCTACAAAGGCAGAAAGGCGGGCAGTATTGGTACGGTTGGCTGTTTCAGCTTTTTCCCCAGTAAGAATCTTGGCGGTGCAGGCGATGGGGGCATGATCGTTACCAACAACGAGGACCTGTTCAACCGGCTTAAAATAATGCGAAACCACGGATCAAATCCTAAGTACTATCATAAATTCATCGGCGGCAACTTCCGTCTTGATCCAATTCAGGCGGCAGTTCTTCTGGCCAAGCTCCCACATTTGGATAATTGGTCCGTGGCTCGTCGGCGTAACGCCGCTTTTTATGACGAGAAGTTCGCGGGTACTACTGTGCAGACACCTTATATCAGTCCGGATTGCGTAAGCATATATAATCAGTACATGATCAGAGTTCCCAAACGGGATGAGTTGGTTGCATATCTGAGAAAGAAGAATATCGGCTGTGAGATATACTATCCACGCCCAATGCACTTGCAGGAGTGCTTCAGGAACCTGGGCTACAAGCGAGGCGATTTTCCTCAAGCAGAAAAGGCTTCGGAAGAGGTCTTGGCCCTTCCGGTTTATCCGGAGCTAACGGATCAGATGAAGGACTATGTGGCTAACACTGCTTTGTCTTTTTACGACGAACTCTGAGTGGCTGAGCGAGGGAGATAAGGCAATAGTGAGCAAGGCAATTAGCAGGTGCAAACTGAGCGGGCCTTAATTGAAGCGTATGTGATTCTTACGGACAGAACGATAGTCCCTCAAACCACGTCCGACAGAGCACGTGTAGTGTCATGGATTCTCATCGTTTGCCCAAGGGAGCCATAAGATTGATTTTTTCCAGCGAAATACGCAACACAATTTCTAATATAATCGGCCGAAGAGGAGGTACTGATCTCAAAGCAAAAGGCATCCGGTCCATGATGGTGTTGGGTGTCGGTACGGCTGCCGAACGAGGACTGAAGTTCGTACGTTACATGATTCTGGCCCGGATCCTGGCGCGGGATCAATTTGGACTAATGGCCATAGTTATGGTAGCGGCGACTATGTTTGAGGCTTTTACCGAGGTCGGCGTCAAACAATCAGTTATCCAGAACAAGCGTGGCGCAGAACGTGATTATCTGAATGTAGCCTGGTGGTTTCAAGTCGTTCGAGGATTGGCTTTGTTCGTCATTGCGTTTCTTGCAGCTCCATGGATCAGCTCTTTCTATGGCAAACCCGAGTTGTTGAGGTTACTGCAAGTCTCTTTTCTTGCTATCCTGTTCAGAGGACTTGTCAGTCCACGAGCGTATGTACTGGAGAAGAAGTACAGGTTTAACAAGGTGGTGCTTCTGGTCCAGGGCAGCGGCGTGTTCGGGTCTATCGTGGCCGTCGTCCTTGGCCTTATGATTCGAAGTGTGTGGGCGCTGGTCATCGGCTTCGTGGCAGAGTTTGCCATAATGTGTGTGCTCTCCTATGTGTTCGTGCCAATCAAGCCGACATTCAAAATCAATAGAGAAGATCTGGCCGAGCTATTCAGATTTGCACGCGCCATCTTCGGTCTGCCCATTCTAACGATCATTGCTTTGCAGGCCGATGTCCTGGTGCTCGGTAAAGTTGTGGCTGAGGATGACTTGGGTATGTACTTTTTAGCGGTGGCCCTTGTGCAGTTACCCATTTTTCTGTTTAGTCGAATAGTCAATCCGGTGTTGCTTCCTGTTTTTTCCGAGAAACAGGATGACAAGGACTCCCTTTGTCGGGGGATTCTTCAAGTTACAAAGACTGCCGCAACGTTTGGCATGCCTCTGGTGGCGTTTATGTCCAGTTGTGCGAGTGGAATACTGCTGTTGGCGTATGGACCGGAATACGTTGGTGCCGCCGCTCCGCTGGCCGTGTTGTCTTTGTTGGTCTTAGCTCAGTTTCACGGGTCGATTTTCGCTTCGGCATACCTGGCGGTGGGCCAGCCCAATCTGCACCGTCGCTGCTGCGTGCTTCGTGCGGTGATTATTGTTGGTCTTCTGTACCCGGCAGTGGTCCATTTTGGATTGCTGGGAGCCGCAGGTGTTGTCGTGTCGGGTTCTCTGGTCGCTGTACTGATGCAGGTTTTTTGGTGTCGCAGAATTGTTGATCTTAAATTAGGTGCTTATATGCGCTGCCATCTATCCGGCTTGCTGCTGGCATTGCCAATCATCTTAACTTCCGTTGTGTTATGGCTGTTTCGAATAGATCATCCGATATATGTCCTTGGTATTGAGGCTTTCGTTTTCGTCGCTACGTTTATAGCCGGTTTCTTTACTTGGAATCGCGTTAGATTACTGCCTGCCACTACGTGAAAATCTATCGACGAGTTGTAGTCTGTATCTGAAATGGAGGGTCGCTTTCTTGACAGAAGCAACACCGAAAAAGAACAGTAAGAAAATATGTTTACTTGGTGCAAAGTTTGATACCGGCAACCTGGGAGTCAGCGCTTTGGCCGAGTCCAGCATCAAATGTATAATCAATGAATGGCCTGATGCGGAAGTGACTGTACTAGGCGGCCGGCGAGAGGATGAGCACAAGCTGAAGCTCTTTGGTCGAGAGGTAAGCGTTAAGATAGTCCCGGTGAGATTCTGCAAAAACATATTCGCGTCTAATCACTACAGTCGGTTTTTTCTGCACGCATTACTGTTCAAGGTGCTGCGACCGAAACGATTGCGGAAGCTGCTTGTGAAACGCAATCCGTATATCAAAGTGATCTCTGAGGCGGATATGTTTGTTGATATCGCGGGTGGTGACAGCTTCAGTGATATATATGGCTTAGGGGGATTTGTTCGTCATTTTCTGGTTAGATGGCTTGTGATAATGTTTAACAAGAAGTTGATAATGTTGCCTCAAACCTACGGTCCATTCAGGCACTCATTAAGCAGGATATTGGCGAGGCGCATTTTGAGGCATGCTGGTACGATCTATTCGAGAGACAAAGCCGGCTTGGATTATGTGAAGGGTCTTCTTAATCACAGAAATACCGAAAAGACAATACGGTTCTGCCCCGATGTAGCTTTTGTCTTAGATGCCCGCGAACCCGGACACCTTGATATCGGTACCTTGGAGGAGGCACGTAAAAAAGACACTGTGCTGGTGGGCCTGAACATCAGCGGTCTTCTGTTTAGCGGTGGCTATACTAAGAACAATATGTTTGGCTTAAACCTGGATTATCCCGGGTTGATTTACAGTACTATTGAGTTGCTGATGCAGAATGACAAGGTGATTGTTCTGCTTGTACCACACGTGCTCACTCCCGGTCGTACGGTTGAGAGCGATCCGCATGCGTGTCAGAAGGTGTATGGCAAGATGCAGGCCAAGTATCCGAATCGGATATTTATGGTACGAGGTGACTATGACCAAAATGAAATCAAGCATATTATAGGTCGGTGTGATTTCTTCATCGGATCTCGAATGCATTCCTGTATTGCAGCCTTGTCACAGGGGATACCAGCAGTGGGAATTGCTTACAGCAAGAAGTTCCTTGGTGTTTTCGAAAGCATTGGTTTGGCCAGGTGCGTCGCCGATCCGAGGACCAGCACTGAGGACAAACTGATGGAGAGAATCAATTTAGCGTTTGAAGAAAGGCTGTCGGTTAGGGAAAGCCTGCGGGATATTATACCTACCGTTCAGCACAGGGTGCTGGACATGTTCAAAGCCTCGGATTTATGAGTTGTATGACTTTGTTATCTGCTCTACTGTTCAAGCTGTATGCCCTGAAAAGTGAGCGATTGCGGAGAATCATTCGTTCTGTGGCAGCGCGGCTCGAGGCAGGGCAGATGTATTCGCACACATTGTGCCGGAAGGTGTTGCGAGCAAAATGTTGAGTATTAGATCGGTGTTATCCTGTCTTTTATACAGACTTTATAAGGTCAGGCAGGACAGGCTGAGGAGCCTTATACTGCGTTTCGTTACGAGACTTGAAAAGGGAGAAATGGTGTCGCTAACGCTTCGCCGAATACTCCTGGAGTATCACGATGTTGATGTGGGTATGTACAGTTATGGAGGGTGTTTCGATCCACAGCGTATTGGAGTTCATACTAAGATCGGCCGGTACTGTTCCTTCGCCAGCGGTGTGCGGAGGTTCAACGGCAACCACCCGATGAAATTCAAATCGATGCATCCTTATTTCTATAATCCCATATGCGGGCATGTCGAAAAGGAACTGATTCACAGGGGCGAGCTTGTCGTCGGAAATGACGTCTGGGTCGGTCACAATGCAATCATATTGCCCGGGGTCAGGAGAATCGGGGATGGGGCGGTTATTGGTGCCGGCGCCGTAGTCACAAGAGATGTGCCTGATTATGCAATAGCGGTGGGCAATCCTGCGGAAATCAGAAAATACAGGTTTTCCGACAAGACTATCGAAAAGATAAAGGCCGAGCAGTGGTGGAACAAAACCATAGAAGAGCTCAAGGCGAATATGGAAGATTTTGTACAGCCGCTGGAAGATGAAGGTAATGAAGTTCAAACGAATTGATGAGGTTGTTGAATGGCGACTGTGCATGGGTTGCGGTGCCTGTGTCCCTCAGTGCGAGGGCGGTGCTCTGACTCTCGTGGACATACCCGAATTGGGTATGAGGCCGATTGTCAATCCGTCGAAATGTCGTCAGTGTGGGGAATGTGTTAAAGTTTGTCCGGGGATTGAGATTTCCCATGAACTTTTCAGTAGCCAAACTATACCCGAACTTAGTCAGGAATGGGGTCCCGTTCTGGAAGTCTGGGAAGGGTTTGCGGCTGATTCCGACATTCGCTATCGTGGATCATCCGGTGGTGCGGCGACGGCGCTGGCATTGTTCTGTCTGGAAAAAGGAGGAGCTTCGGGCGCGCTTCATATAGGCACGAAACCCGGAGCACCTTTGACAAACATTTCTGTTCTCAGCAGAAGTAGGGAAGAGCTTTTGGCATGTACCGGCTCGCGATATTCACCGGCAGCGCCATGTGAAAAGCTGAATTGGGTTGAGGATGTTTCCGGCCCGGTCGTGTTTATCGGCAAACCTTGCGATGTTGTTGCATTACGTAAATCACAGGCGAACAATGCTGTACTACAAGAGAAAGTCGGCACGGCTATCAGTATTTTCTGTGCAGGGACGCCGCCGACGGCGGGTACGTACAAGATTTTAGATGAGCTTGATGTTAAGGCAGGGGATGTTGAGGACTTTAGATATCGTGGCTGTGGCTGGCCAGGCGTGACTACGGTCAGGATGAAAAATTCCAGCCAGACGCGGCAAATGACATACGAGGACTCATGGGGCAATATTCTCTGCAACTACCGTCAGTTCAGATGCCGCTTGTGTCCTGATTCAACGGGTGAGTTTGCAGATATCTCCTGCGGTGATCCGTGGTATCGCCGGGTCGAAACCGGCGAGCCGGGGCGTTCTCTTGTACTGGCGAGAACTGAAAAAGGCAAACAGATTATTCAAGAGGCAATCAAAGCCGGGTATATAGAGCTTGTTCGGGTTGGGCCGGGTACGGTACCGGATTCGCAGAAGGCGCTTCTGAATCGACGGCGTCATCTCTGGGGACGATTGCTCATGATGAAACTGCTTCTTGTCCCTGTTCCATGTTACGATGGATTTGACCTTTTTGGAAACTGGCTGAAATTACCGGCAGTGGAAAAATTGCGGTCCCTTGCCGGAACAATGAAGCGGGTCGTATTGCGTGGATGGATCAGGCCCTTGAAACCGGCAATCGGGGGTGCAAAACTGCAGGATTCCAACAGCAGTGAAAGACCCCTGAACAGCCCTATCAAGTCTGAGTCATAATGGAAAATGTAACTTTAGCAGTAGCAGCTATCTTTTCAGTATCGGTTCTTTTTGCGCGCCCTCCCTATGCTTTGGCTGCGTATATTATATGCTTGTTATGGTATCCCAACTATCTGGCCGTGAGTGTGGGCACGATAGACATATTTGCAAGTCGTATCGTGGTTGTCATGCTGTTTCTGAGGTGCTTGTCTGACGGCCGAATTCAAAACAACTTCAAATGGTCCAAGCTAGATTACATCGTTTTGTTGAGTATGATTGTTTATGTTGTAACGTATTGCTTGGCAGTGCAGACATCGAAAGCTATAGAAAATCGAGGCGGCTTCTTGTTGGATACGTGGTTTGCCTATATGGTTGTGCGATATATAGTAACCGATAGAGCAACGTTAGTGACTGTCATCAAATGTGCAGCCCCTGCCTTAGGACTACTGGCCATACTTGGGGTCGTTGAATCGGTTACCCTCTGGCAACCCTTTGCCCCACTCATGCGTTTTTGCCCTTGGCTTCCCTCTGCTCCACTAAGTATGTCTATTGAAGAAATACGTTTTGGATTTGGCCGTGCTATCGGACCGTTCAGCCACTCCATTTTGTTTGGCTGCGGTTTTGCGATATTTTTGCCGCTTGTCTACTACTTACGTCACGAAAAAGGTTTCTGGCGGAGTTCAGCTTATGTTTTTTCAGGTTTAGCGTTGCTTGGCGCTCTAAGTAGCATGTCCAGCGGTCCGTGGGTAATGACAATAGTGGTGACTTTCTGTCTGGCAATGGAGAGGCATAAGGTATGGGTCAAGCCACTGTGCATATTGGCAGTGCTGTCGTGCATTTTCGTCGCAATTGCGAGTAACCGGCCTTTCTATCATGTAATCGCAGAGAAGGCGAATCCTCTCGGTGGTTCCAGTTGGCACCGTGCCAGGCTTATTGATCTTGCCATCGCACATTTCGATGAATGGTGGCTGGTTGGCTATGGTGAACAGGACCCTGGTTGGGGCCCCGAACTTGGCAGTGGTGATTTTACGGACGTGACGAATGAGTTCGTTCTGGCTGGAGTTAGTTATGGCATTTTCGGTATGATAGCTCTCTGTGCGGTTTTGGCGACAGCTTTTCGCTGCCTCATACGAGTTCAAAAGGATCGGTCAGACCCAAGACTGGTATCTTTGTCTTGGGCTTTGTTCAGCATATTACTTGCATTAATAGTAACCTGGATGTCAGTTAGTTTTTTTGGCCAATTGATGCCTCTCTCTTATTTTGTTCTAGGGGCAATTGGCTCGATAGACCATATTAGCAGAGTGCCGAGAACTTTGTCGATGAATGACAACCGGAAGCTGGCAGTCCGTAGAAAAAGGGGCAGGACGATCAAGAATGGATGTATCGATAATCATCGTTAACTGGAACACGAAAGAACTTCTTCAAGACTGCCTTAAGTCAGTTTTTGAGCAGGCAGGTGATGTTGATTGCGAAGTAATCGTTGCCGATAACGCCTCAGCAGATGGATCGGTGGAGATGCTCGAGAATGATTTTGGAAATGTGATTTTGATAGAAAATGCAGAGAACCACGGCTTTGCTGCAGCCAATAATCAGGCAATGGCTATCGCAAAAGGTCGATATGTGCTTCTGCTCAACAGTGATACGGTAGTCTTGGAAGACTGTATAGCTAACATTGTATCATTTGCGGATGCAAACCCACAGACCGGTGTTATCGGCTGCCGTGTTTTGAATCCCGATCGTACGCTGCAGCCCACGTGTTTTATGTTTCCTTCGATTTTGAATATGCTGCTGTCAAGCACTTATCTATACAAACTATTCCCGAAGAGCAGGTTCTTCGGGCGTGAGCAAATGATATGGTGGGATGCCAGTCATGTGCGCGACGTAGATGTTGTAAGGGGATGTTTTATGCTGGTCCGGCGAGAGGCGATTGAACAGGTCGGCGTGATGGACGAGCAGTTCTTCATGTATGGAGAGGAAACGGATTGGTGTTATAGGTTCAAGAAGAACGGATGGAAAGTCACATTTGCGCCGGCCGGTCAGATCATTCATCTGGGAGGGGCCAGCAGCAGACAGGATGAGTCCAGAATGCGATTACAGCTGTCAGGAAGCATTTTATTGTTCTTTAGAAAGCACACAACCTGCGCACAGTACGAGTTCGCTTGCTTATTGACCGCATTGTTCTTTCTTGTCCGAGTTCCATACTGGTTTGGAATGGCAATCATCTCAAGAAAACAGAATCGAAAGTTGGTACTTCGTTCGGTTCGCACTTATATCTTAGGCTTTTTCTTGTCTTTAGGCGGCTGGAAGAGATTGTGTGTGAAGTGAAAGTGTACTCTGGAGCAACATGGCAATGGCTAAGAACAGCCGTTTTTGTTTGTTTGTGATTTTATCGCTTTGCCACTTCACTTACGCTGAGCAATGGGTCACCCAGTTCGGAATAACGTGGACGTTCGACAGAGACTATACTGTGGGACAATTTGCAAACGGTGATTACTGGGTTGTTGGACCCGTGACGATTATAGGGATAGGCCCACCCTCTCTTGAAATCGACGGCAGGGTAATGAACGGTTCTATGGTTAATCCGTCGCCGACGACGGGAGGTGTGCAAGGTTATGATAATACCATGTACGCACAATATAGGAAATATGCCGAAGGGGGCGGCTATGACCCACGCCTGAATATTGCTCGTCCCAATGCTCAGGAACTTTCGGAGTCTAATCCCTTGGTTCTTCAAGCCCATTCTTCTTTAGTCTCTACTATTAGCGTTGAAGAGTCGGGGTACAGGCCGCAACTAAAAACAGCAGCAGTCCTGACCGTTTTAGATGCCCCTGCTCCCAATGGTAGCTTCCGTCCGCCATACTGTGGCAACGACAAAACCATCAGATTCCACAAAGACCGGCTGAATTATGCTTTGCTCGAGAATCTCACACCAGTATCCGGCGCACCCAGCCTTACAACCGTGGAACGTTATTTTGAGCGGCCGTGGTTGGACCATATCCCCGGTTGGCTGGACTCTTATCAGCATCCAATTGATAATATGCCTTGGTATAGCAGGGAGATGGCTACACAAGTCGGCGAGGGCGCTGTGATGTTGCATCTGAATTTCACGCGCCGTCAAAAGGAGACATTGCTTATACGTTACGTTCAATTGGGCATCGATCTTTATGGCATCATTCAGGATGGTGGTAGGAGTAATTGGGTCAACAATGGCGGGCTTGCCAACGGCCGAAAGTGGCCGATCTTGTTTACCGGGCTTGTGCTCAATGATCCGAACATGAAGAATATTGGGCGAAAATCCGGTGATTATCTTTACTCGGGTGGTCATGGTCCGGGCAATGAACCCGGCGACTATATCCATTTTGGAGAAGATGATCAGACCTTCTATGTCACTGCTGCAGATGTTGAGATAACTCACAGTGCCCGGTGGAATCCGGATCACAGGGATACTCAGAAAATTCCGTACGGAAATGAGGATATTGGACTTGTTGAATGGGGGATACGGCACTCCAACGCTCCGGAAGCAAGCAATAAGTTCTGGGGCACAGCTTACAGGCTGGGTACCACGGCAAGTTCTTGGGCAGGATCCTTACTTGCTACCCATATTATGCAAGAATCCGCATCCGCAAAGACTCTTTGGAATCACGATGCTCTCTTTGACTATATGGATCGTTACATGCAGGTCCAGCGACAAGTAGCACGTTCTGATATTTATAAAAGGCAGCAATCCCGTTTCCTCGCTCTGATGTGGGATGCCTATCGTCCGGAGTATGGTCCTGTCTGGACGATGTCTCCAACGCTGAATATTACCGCTGTCGGCGGCTCAGTGGCGAGGAATCCCAACAGCACGACTTGTGTCCTGGGCGAGAGGGTTGTTCTGAGTGTTATGGCAGATGCCGGTTATGAGTTTGTGGGTTGGTCCGGTGATCTCACAGGTAATGAGAGTCCTGCGACAATAATTATGCATTCGAACCAACTGATCACGGCCGAATTCAAGCCGATAGCCAACAAACCGATTTGTGAACAATAGGCTTTTGGCTTTCCTACCTGAATGCAAGAGGTCCAACAGCCTCGTTTAAATAAGATGATAAGAGTATATTTGCCAGGGATACGTCGAGAATGATGAAGTCCGGAACTAAAGAAAAAGTATCTTCGATTGTGTGTTATGCCGGCTGTGACTGGTGGTACCACAATAGAGGTCTATTTGTCACACAGGTGATGATCAGGTTGGCAATGCATACAAAGGTGTTGTTCATAAATTCTCTGGGATTGCGGGTGCCGAGTTTGAAGCAAGATCGGCGTGCCCTTCACAAGATATTCCGTAAAATCCGCAGCTGTGTTCGATTTTTGCGAAAGGACCAGGAAAGCGGTATGTATGTCATGAGCCCTATATCGTTACCTTTGTGGAGCAGTAAGCTGGGGTGTCTGTTCAACACGTACTCCATTATGGTCCAGGTCAAGCTCGCAATGTTTATTCTGCGCATCAAAAGCCCGATCTACTATGTCGGCTGTCCTGCCGCGTGGGAAGTTGTCAAGAAAGTCCGCAGGCGTTATCTTGTCTACGAACGCACAGATCTTTTTGAGGAAATGCCAGAGGTCGACAAACCATATATAAAATCTCTCGACAATGACTTGGTGCAGTCATCCGATCTGGTTCTTTATGTCGATGCCGCCATGTATGATGAGGGCGTCAAGATCAATCCTAATTCCATTCTGATTGGTCATGGCGTCGATTTTGCCTTTTTTGCGAGTGCAGATGAATCGGACTATGTGCCTGCGGACATTGCGAATGTGCCCAAGCCGATCGTCGGCTATTTCGGAGACATTTGTGACAAGACCTTTGATTTCGACCTTATGAGGCACCTGGCCGCAGGCCTTCCCGGGATGTCGTTTGTCCTGATAGGACCTTTGTCTTCAGATGTGGGTTGCCTGAGAGAATTCAAGAATGTCCATATACTCGGTCAGAAAACCTACCAAGATATCCCCCACTACGGTAAGGTGTTCGATGCGTCGATACTGCCATGGAAGAAGAGCAGATGGGTCATACATTCATATCCTATCAAGATAAAGGAGTATCTGGCACTGGGCAGGCCATTTGTGTCGGTGGACATTCCAGCGGTAAAGCTCTTTGATCATGTTACATATGTAGCAGGTGACTACGATGATTTCGTCGTCAAGTTGCGGCAGGCGGTCGAAGACAAGGACGCGGAGAATATTCAACGGCGAAGAGAAAGCGTAAGACTTGAAACGTGGGACAGCAAGATTGAGCAGATAGTCGATTTCATCGAAAAAGGCCAGGTTGGAAACACAAATTCAGGATAACATGATAATACGCGCTTCTATATCGTGGCAAACAGAGGGCAGGTTCGCATGGCGCGAAAAAGCAAGATGAGTCTTCTCTGGTACTATCGGCGGTTGAAAGCCATGGGCCCGAGCGAGGTTCTCTGGCGCGTCAGACGCCTGGCGTGGCAGATTTGGGCGAGACTCAACCGCAAACGATGGGACAACAGGTATCGCAGGCCGTGCGCCGCGTCTACCGAGACGGTTGACAAGGTCAACTTCTATGGCGTTTGGCGTGTTTCACCGAGTGATGTTCCGCAGAAATGGGCTGACGGTGCGATTGCAGCGGCCGAACGACTCTTGCAGCATCGGTTCGACTATTTGGCTCTTGGTGAGATTGCCTTGGGCGAAGAGATTAACTGGAATCACGAATACAAGCGCGATATTGACACACCCTTGTTGTTTGGGCCTTGGATGGACTACCGAGACACGGAATCTTATGGCGATTTCAAATACTTCTGGGAAGTACCCCGTCTGCAACACCTGATCACTCTGGCAAAGGCCTACTATCTGACAGACGATGCGAAGTACGCTGAAGAAGTATTAGACCAACTCAGTCAATTTGTGATCCAGTCTCCCTATCTGCTGGGAGTCAGTTGGACGATGCCAATGGAGCCGGCTATTAGGCTTGTCTCTATCAGTTGGATAACAGCTTTTCTGAAAGAGTACTTGAGAAATCATGCCGAAGCCTGTTCTTTGATAGAGCAGATGGTTAGAAGCCACGTCAACTATATAGTGAAAAACTATGCCGCATATTCTTCGGCTAACAACCATCTTGTGGCAGAGGCCGCCGGAGTGTTCGTCGCCGGCATCTGCTTCGCTCACATCAAAGGAATGAGCAGGCATCGCCAAAAGGCGTTCAGGATCCTCTGTGAACAGGTCGAACACCAGCATCATCCCGACGGTGTCAACAAAGAGCAGGCAATCCATTATCAGATGTTTGCATTCGACTTCTTTCTTCTGGCCGGTTTGCTGGGTCGGGACAATGGCTTTGACTTTCCTCGAGATTTCTGGCAAATGCTCGAGAAGAGCGCCGAGTTTATTGCGGCCATGTGCGATCACGATGGCCATGTGCTTCACATTGGGGACAGTGATGATGGTAAAGCAATTGTGCTTTCAGAGCCGCCAACAACAGAGGTTGAGAACATCCTATCGACGTCCGCCGTGTTGTTTCAAAGAGAGGACTTTAAGAGGAAAGCCGGCCGCTTTACCGAGATGTCATTCTGGCTGACAGGAGAGGAAGGTAGAAGGCAATTTGATAGTTTGAACGAAAAGACTGCCGAGACCTTCGATTCACGCCGATTTGACCAGGGGGGCTATTATGTACTAACCGGTGGACAGAAGAGCAAAACAAAGCTCATATTTGATTGTGGACCACTTGGACTTGGCTCCCTTGCAGCTCATGGACATGCCGATTCACTTAGCTTCATGCTAAGCGCCTATGGTCAACCTTACTTTATAGATCCCGGAACATATACGTATGTTGCCAGTGATCCGTTCAGAGACTACTTTCGATCTACAGCAGCTCACAACACGGTTGTGGTGGATAGACAGAACCAATCGCAAATAGCAGGGCCGTTCCTTTGGAATCATAAAGCCCATTCGTATCTTGAGGAGTGGACAAGTGATGAACGCCAGGATAGAGTTATCGGCTGGCATGATGGTTATCAAAGATTGCAGGACCCCGTAACACACAGAAGGTCTATCGAATTCAACAAGATGAGCGAGATCGTTAAGATCAACGATGTCCTGGAAGCTGTGAGTTCCCACGAGATAGCAATTTACTTTCATTTGGCTCCTCGGTGCGAAATCGATAGAGTAGAAAAGACCCGGTGGCTCATAACCAGTAACAGTAAAACAGTAGAATTGGTGATGGATGATAAGCTTGACTGCAAGGTCTTCAATGGGAGTGAGGAGCCGTTGGCTGGTTGGGCTAGCAGTGTTTATGACCATAAAGCACCAACAAACACTTTGGTATGTGAAGGTGCATTTGAGGGAAAACAGAGTTTCACGACTCTTATAAGAATGATTGGCTTACCCCGTAGAGAACACAATGCACGTGATACATCATCAACGTAGATTTGGGTAGAACAAAGGCAGGAGAAGAAGAACATGGCAGAAGAAGAATACGGTGGCCTGTACAAACCTGTTGAGCCGACTCCTAAGTACAGGGCCATAGAGCGGTTTACGCCAAGTATCGTCAAGGCCCTTACCAAAAGAATATATTGGGGGACGAAACGCCGATATGATCGCTGTATGAATATCAAGAAAGGGAGATTCGTTGAATTCGGAGATCACTTCAGATGCGACAGAGATGCACCGTATCGTGCTTATATTGGCGATCGCAGTTTTTTTGAATCGTACAATATATTGAATATCCAACTGGGCGATGTTGTCGTGGGGAAGAATTGCGGGTTTGGTGTCTTTAATATTGTAATGGGTCCCCTTGAGGTTGGTGACGATACTCGGACCGGACCCTGTGTCAAGATACTTGGGCCTCACCATCCTATCTTAGACATTGATGAGCGAAAACCAAAAACTGTTATTGGAAATAACGTGCGGTTGACGACCGGTACCATCGTTCTTTTTGGTGTAAAGATAGGGGATAATGCGGTTGTCAGTGCAGGATCAGTGGTCACCAAAGATATTCCCGAGGGGGCGTTCGTGGGAGGCAATCCTGCCCGGAATCTGACTTCTATCACCAATAAGGCATGGAGTCTGGCCGGTGCTAAGCCTGATGTGCATGCTCAGCGTCTGTGAAGCTTTGCTTCCTGCGTGCACTTTCCAAGTGAAAAAGGATTCTCTGCTGTAGCCTTTGTAGCCTTTCGCTGGTGTTTCTACTTAGACATGAATATTATCATTTCTCTTGATTATGAGCTATTCTTTGGTGGGGATCCCGGCACCGTAGAACAATGTATGATCGTGCCGATAAAGGAAACCTTGAAAATTGTCAATAAATGGAATATTCCCTTGTCGCTTTTTGTTGATGCTGGTTATGTATCTAGACTTCAAGAATATCGTTCTAAGTCTTTATATGCAAGTAGCCAATATGATTTGGTTGCCTCTCAGTTAAATGATCTTCAGAAGTACGGACATGATCTGCAACTGCACGTTCATCCGCATTGGGAAGACAGTTATCTCAAGGACAATAAATGGATGATTGATACTGCCCGCTACAAGATTAGTGACTTTCCTGTTACCTCGATACACGAAATTGTAACGAGATATGTGGGAGCACTTCGGTCACTGAGTAATAATGTCATGGCCTATAGAGCAGGTGGTTGGTGTATCCAACCATTTGAGCACATAAAAGATTGCCTGAAAACAAATGAGATATGGCTGGACAGTACAGTATATTTGGGGGGAAGAAACGCCTCCGGTACACACTCTTATGATTTTCGGAATTCCCCCAAAGAAACCCATTGGAGATTCAGCGATGATCCGTTAAGACAAGACAAAAGCGGTTATTTTGCAGAAATACCGATTTCCAGTTTGCGGATGGGGCCCAGGCTTTATTGGGATTTGGCTTGGTTTAAGGTGCTGGGTGGAAAATCAACGATTCAATATGGTGACGGCCGAGCGATATACCCTCCCAAAAAATTCCTTGCACAAAAGTTGCTCTGTGCCACATATACCCCGGTTTCACTTGACGGTTACAAGGCATCATTTCTTAAAGAAGCCTATCTGCATTACAAGAGAAAATACAAAGACCGAAGGAAGGAATTCTTTGTCATTATGGGGCATCCAAAGGCGTTGACCCCGTATTCATTAGGTAAGTTAGATGAATTCTTGACGGAACAAGCTAGCCAAAACAACTTCATGACTTATCAAGGTGTTCAGTCGATTCTATCGAGCACATAATATGCGATATATAATTTAACTCCTTTCTTGGCAGGTCTCCGTACAAATAGATAGAATGTTCTATGTATGCCTTAGTCATGATGTAGATCATCTGTATAAGACCCATCAGTATTTTTCACATTTTGTCAAATACATACTCCAGGGTAAATTGACCTTAGCTGCTTATCAAATAAAGTCTATATTTCTGAAGGATAATTACTGGTGCCTGGAGCAATTGGTGGAGGAGGAAGAGAAATTAGGGGTAACTTCCACTTTCTATTTTCTTAATGAAACATTACCATTTAGGCTTTTCTATCCTCCTAATTGGCGGTTTTCAATCGGTCGTTACAATATTCTTGATAGAAGGATTCAAGAATCTATAAGATATCTGGATGCGAGCGGGTGGGGGGTTGGTGTGCATGGTTCTTTTAATTCTTACAAAAATGAGAACTTGTTATTAGAAGAAAAAAAAGTCTTGGAGCAGATACTTGGACATTCAGTGAATGGAATTCGACAGCATTTTCTGAATCTAAATGACCAAACATGGAGATTGCAGAAAGCTGCTGGGTTTAAGTATGATGCTTCCTACGGTTACACAAATGATGTTGGGTTTAAGGAAAAAAAATACCATGCCTTTTATGCCAAGCAAATTGAGGACTATCCGATAGTACCTTTGGCGCTTATGGATTTTTGTCTGATGGCCAAGCCCGATCCTTGGAAGGCCGCAATGGAGGTGATCGTGGAAGCAGAAACTAATAAGGCGTGTCTGGTTATTAATTGGCATCAGCGGACTTTCAATGAGAAGGAATTTCCAGGATATGGAGACCTGTATTTCAAAATCATCAGAGAATGCCAAGACAGAAAAGCAACCTTCTTTAATGTGGATCAATATGTTGAACAGATCAAAGAAAATCGCATTTGAATTTGCACAGGTCAAACTTCAGGCCCAAAGTGAGGAAGCAGTATTCCGAAAGGTTGAAGAATATGTGGATTCAGGCAAATACCATTACCAAATCTCAGTCAATGTGGCAAAGCTGGTTTATGCTCAAAAAGATAATAGACTTTTAAGAAGCATTAACGAAGCAGACTTGGTAAATGCTGATGGTATGCCAATAAAAGTGATTGCACAATTGCTATCTGGTAAGAAAACGAAACGGATGGGAGGATTGGATTATATGGATGGCTTGGCGAAACGCCATCCAGAGTACAATTATTACTTTCTTGGAGCCACTGAGGAAGTGGTACAAGCAGTAGTCAGTCATTATCAAGGCAAATACAATTTGAATATTGTGGGATGGAGAAATGGCTTTTTCGATCCGTTGGAGTTATCTGATATTGTCAAACGGATAAATGAGTTGAATACAGACATACTATTTATTGCCTTAGGCACACCAGCTAAGGAATACATGCTATATGAATTACGTGATCAGTTGGAATGCAAGTTCGCCGTCGGGGTTGGAGGTGCTTTTAACATAATTGCAGGAAAACAGAAAAGAGCGCCCAAATGGATGCAGAATATTGGAATGGAATGGTTCTACCGATTATGTCAAGACCCCGGTTATATGTGGAAGCGCTACCTGACCACCAATACGCTTTTTCTCATACTCCTTTTCAAGGAATGGACCAGATGGCTGCTGAGAAAGCTTATTCCTTGCAAAGCGTAACGATTCAGTCAACTTGGGTAACGGATGGATAAAAGGATGAATGCCGGAAAACACCTGAAGATACTCTCTGTTGTCGGCGCCAGACCGCAATTCATCAAGGCGGCAGTAGTTAGCAAAGCTATCCTGGAAAATGATGAGATACAGGAAGTGATCTTGCATACCGGTCAACACTATGACAAAATGATGAGTCAGGTGTTCTTCGATCAAATGAAGATTCCAAAGCCCAAGTATAATCTTGAAGTGGGTTCCGGGACGCATGGTCATACAACCGGTCAAATGCTGTCGGGTATCGAAAGGGTTATTCTTGAAGAAAGGCCGGATTGGGTATTAGTCTATGGTGATACCAACTCGACACTGGCAGGTGCATTAGCCGCTTCCAAGCTCCATATCCCCGTGGCTCATGTTGAAGCAGGCTTACGTTCGTTTAATAAGAAAATGCCGGAAGAAATCAATCGTATTCTAACGGATCACGTCTCGTCACTACTTTTTTGTCCGACAACAACCGCAGTGAAAAACGTCAAAAACGAAGGCATCAATAAAGGAATTCATCATGTAGGGGACGTCATGTACGATGCGGCTCTATTGTTTGGCGGCATTGCAGAACAACAGTCTGACATCCTGACGCAATTACAATTGTCACCTGATTTCTATTACTTGGCAACTGTTCACCGTGCGGAAAACACAGATGATCCTAAACGGCTCATTGGCATATTCGAAGCATTCAATCAAATTGCAACGAAAGAATGTCTCGTTATATTGCCCCTTCATCCCCGCACAAGGGCTGCCCTGCTTCGGAATCATCTGGCATCTATAGTAGACAAGCATAATGTTGGTGATGCAGGCGTCGCCACAAAAAATAAATACTTACGACTCATCTGCCCCGTATCTTTTCTGGATATGGTCATGCTGGAAAAACATGCCAAAATGATTCTCACTGATTCTGGCGGGATCCAAAAAGAAGCCTACTTCCATAGCATCCCCTGTGTGACTCTACGCGAAGAGACCGAATGGACCGAAACGGTAGAGGCCGGCTGGAATCATCTTGTGGGAAGCGATACGAAGCTTATTTGTAAGTGTGCTCAGTCTTTATCCGCAGAGAAAGAAATGATAGAAGAATATGGAAAGGGAGATTCCTCAAAGATTTTGATCGATATTATAGGAAAATATCGATAATAGGTTTATTATGATTACGATTTCCAGCCTGATTTGATTGTTGGTCTTTATCTGCAAGGCAGGAGATGAAAACAATATTGAATGGAGGACAAAATGGACACTGTTTCTAAAGTTAGAGAGTACGTAGTTGAGAATTTTCTTTTCGGAGATGGCGAGTCGCTCCGGGAGGATGTGTCATTTATGGAAGAGGGCATAATCGATTCCACAGGGATCCTGGAGTTGCTGTTCTTCCTCGAGGAGACATTTGGCATAAGTGTCGAGGACCACGAGCTTGTCCCGGAGAATATGGACAGCCTGCGGAGTATCGCTGGCTTTATAGATCGCAAACTTAACGGAAGCTCCGCCGCGGAAGCATAGGATTTCCGGGAGGCTTGCTGCCACGACTTTTTGATCTTATCATGTGCGGAATAGCTGGTATTTGCCATATTGATGGTCCGGGTGGTGTTTCCCTGAGTGCCATAAGAAGTATGATAGGTGTTCTCGGCCATCGCGGGCCGGATGAAACCGGCCTCTACCTCGATGATCGCGTGGGCCTGGGCCATGCTCGGCTGAGTATCATCGATCTGTCGTCGGGTGTCCAGCCGATCCACAACGAAGACAAGACCCTGTGGATCGTCTACAATGGCGAGGTCTTCAACTACGTCGAATTGAGGCAGGCCCTGGAGCGGAAGGGACATCGTTTTCGTACAACCTCCGACACCGAGGTAGTGCTCCATCTCTACGAAGAAGAAGGACCCGGTTGTCTGACCCAGTTGAACGGCCAGTTTGCCATGGCGATCTGGGACGCGAAGAAGAAGGAACTGTTTCTGGCGCGGGACAGGTTCGGCATCAGGCCATTATACTATACGATTGCTGACAATACCATGATCTTCGGTTCTGAGATCAAGTCGATTTTCACGAACAAGAATATCACACGTGAAATTGACCCGGTGGCTATGGACCAGGTATTCACGTTCTGGACGACCTTGACTCCACGGACAGTATTCAAAGATGTGTATGAATTGCCCCCAGGCCATTATTCAAAGATTTCCGACGGCAAGGTTACTTTCAAGAAGTACTGGGACATTCCGTTATTCGGGCGCCGCGAGCAACACGCTTTGGGCCCGCAGGAGGTTTGCCAACGAGTCCGCGAGTTGTTGGAGGATGCTGTCCGGATTCGGCTGCGGGCCGATGTGCCCGTTGGCTGCTACCTCAGCGGTGGGCTTGATTCCTCGGGAACTACCGCTCTGGTCGTGAAGAACTTCGATAGCGATGTCAGGACTTTTGGGATACGTTTCGATGGTGATGAATTTGATGAGGGTGAGCATCAGAGAAGAATGGTTTCGCATCTGAACGTCAATCATACCGATCTTCGGGCGACGAGCGAGAAGATCGGAGCTTCACTGCCGGACTGCTTATGGCATTGTGAAAAGCCACTGTTGAGAACGGCGCCGGTTCCGCTGTACCTACTCTCCGAGATTGTGCGCAAGAGTGGCTATAAGGTAGTGCTTACCGGTGAGGGGGCGGATGAGGTTTTTGGCGGCTACAATATCTTTCGGGAGGCCAAGGTCAGAAGGTTCTGGGCCAGGTACCCGGACTCGCGGAGTCGGCCTGAGTTGATAGGCCAGCTTTATCCGTATATATTCAACAACCCGAGGTTGAAACGCACGTTGCGATCTTTCTTTGCCAAGGGGCTTGACCGCACGGACGATCCGATCTTCTCGCACTTTATCAGATGGGAGAATACAAGCAGAACCAAAGCGTTCTTTTCGCAGGAGCTAAGCAAAGCTATCGGGCAATATGATGGCTATGAGCAGGTCAGGCAAAGCCTTCCGGCGGATTACGAGCAGGCCGATGATTTCTCGAAAGCACAGTATCTGGAGATGACGATCTTCCTGAGCAATTATCTTCTGTCATCGCAAGGGGACAGGATGGCAATGGCCAATTCCGTTGAGATCAGGTTGCCGTTTCTGGATCCCCGTATAGTAGATTTCATGGCGCGCGTGCCTTCCAAGTGGAAGATATTGGGCTTGCACGAAAAGCACATTCTGAAGAGATCTTTTGAGGGGATTCTGCCTCATGAAGTCACATCGCGCCCGAAGAATCCGTATCGCGCACCCATTAGACGAAGCCTAGTCAATAATAAGGCTGCCGGATATGTGCGAGAGGTGTTGTCAGAGGAGGCGCTGAAGACAGCAGGTCTGTTTGATGCAGGAAAAGTAACAAGGCTGTTGCGAAAAGCTCAAGCAGTGGAAAGCCTGGGTGAGATCGACAGCATGGCCCTCATGGGTGTTCTGTCCTCTCAACTTGTTCATCGCCAGTTTATCCGGGACTTTTCCCCAGGGCCTGCTAACTCTATTTCTCCCGATCTTGTTGTGGATAGGAGGTCTGAGGCTCTAAAAGCCACAAACTGACGGCTGGCGGTCGCCGGGCGTAGTCTGAGAATTGAAACCATATTCTGTGTTTTGGAGATTGCGATGGATTTTCACAAGGACATTCTTAAGCTTGACTGCAGGAGCGAGGTCGAACGTATCTGCTCGTTCATTGTGCAGCAAGTGCGTGAGGTCAAGCGTGATGGTATTGTGGTCGGGCTAAGCGGCGGCATCGATTCAGCCCTGTGTGCTGCGCTTTGCGTTAGAGCGATGGGTAAAGACAAAGTGTTTGGATTGATTCTCCCGGAGAAAGAGTCCAGTCCGATAAGCGCCGAATACGCAACGAAACATGCCAAAGAGCTGGGCATAGAAACTGAGACGGTTGACATTACACCCACGCTCGAAGCTTTCGGGACTTATCAGAAGAGGGATGACGTGATAAGAGGTTCTTTTCCCGAATATGACAGTGCCTCGAAGTCGAAGATTACTCTTCCGGCCGATTTACTCTCGAAAGACTCTCTTAATTTCTTTACCTTGAAGATCGACGACGGCAATGGCAACGTGAAGACGACGAGACTCAACAAGAAGATGCTAAATGGGATTGTAGCCGCCACCGACACCAAGCAAAGAACAAGGATGATGCATCTTTATTATTATGCAGAGAAGACTAACTACATGGTGTGCGGCACAACCAATAAGACTGAAGTCATAGAAGGGTTCTTTGTAAAATACGGAGACGGCGGAGTGGATATCGAGCCTCTTAGTCATCTCTACAAAGTCCAGGTGTATCAATTGTCGGAATACCTTGGAGTAATTCGCGAAATTATAGAGAGGGCCCCGAGCCCGGACACATGGAGCTTTGAGGTAAACGACGAGGAGTTCTATTTCAGGATCCCATATGCCAAGCTCGATCCTCTGCTATATGCGTGGGAACATGACATTCCCACAGAACGAGTGTGTGAAGTCATGGATTTGACTGAAGAGCAGGTGAACAGGGCTGTACGAGATTTTAATGCCAAGTACAGGGCAACAAAACATCTCAGGCAGTTGCCGCCGACGCTTGAGTAGCTCGATCACGGCGGATGCGTGCCCACAGACTTGACCATGCCGGCGATGATCTGAAGGTTTGGAATGTGGCAGGCCGAAGGTGGGAGGCTCTGATATCTGCAAAATGAAGACTAGTGACGTACTTAGCAGCGAGAATGCGGAAGTATTTGACGATTTGAGGACATGAATTGATGTTTGAGTTCGATCCGACCTTGGTGCACGAATGGCTTTGCCGATCGGCGAGACGCTTGCCCGACAAGGTGGCCCTCGTCTGCGGCGAGCAGCGCTGGACGTACGAATCTCTGGACCAACGCACCGACCACCTCGCGGCCGCGTTGC
>JADHXR010000192.1 GCA_016782865.1 Phycisphaerae bacterium | reverse complement strand
TGAGCAAAGTGGAGGGCCGGCAAGAGATTGACGCTACTGATGTGCAGATTAAACAGACGGAGGCTTCAACAAAGGCTCGTGAGGCGGCGTTACTTCAGGCGAGTAAGGCAGTCTCTGATGCCCAGGACGCCCTCGTACGACTCATGGCTGACGCTCAGATGACTGTGCTCGATGAGATTCAAATTATACCTGCCACTGCGCCCTCTCTGGAAGCCGAGCAACTGGATCTATCGAAAATCCTGAAGATTGCCATGGATAGGAATCCGGCAATTCAACAAGCCAGAAGCGCGGTTGAAATTGCGGACATCAACATTCGTGTAGCCGAGAACCAACGCATGCCGCGCTTAGACCTGGTGGCTTCGACAAGGACACAGGGATTGGCGAGAGGTCGAAAGACTGCGGGAAATGTGCTTGAGAGCGGCGATTATATCAGTTATGCCGTCGGCCTGTCCCTCGAAATCCCGCTCGGCAATCGTCAGCGGCAGGCTGAATTGCTAAAGAGAAGACTTGAGCGAAGGCAGGCTATTGCAGCCTTGCAGAACGTCGCCGATCAGGTGGCGATAGCAGCAAAGGAGGCAAGCAGAAGAATTCAAACAAATTACTCGGAAATACAGGTCCAAAAAGACGCAGCCGAGGCGGCGCGCATTCACCTGCAGGCCCTTGAGGATTCCGAGCCGATTCGAGAGCGATTGACTCCCGAGTTCCTCCTGGTCAAGCTGCAGGCTCAAGAAGCTCTGGCAAATGCTCAAAGGGCAGAGACCAGATCGGTCGTTGATTTCAATATCTCTTTGGCCGAGTTAGCCCGAACCTCGGGTACTGTTTTGGAATTGCATCAAGTCAGGGCCTCATTAGCGACTGCCACGAGTAAAAACAGCGTGGTTGAATAGGAAGATGCATTTACAGCACATGCTGGCTTTAACGATACATCAACGACCCGTTGGTATTGGAGAATTTGTGGAACAAGCGTTTTTGTCGAATTGGCGGATAACGAGATGGGGCGGCGATAGATCAATCTTCCGGAGAATCTGAAAATTGAAAATCGATGGTCATTAACAGATGATCGCTCAGTTTGCTGTCGGCAAAATCCAGTTTCAGTTGCCTGCATTCGGTTTGATTTAGGAGCTCGGAATTGAGTATGAATCCATTTTTGGGAATAAGAGTCTTGGCGCTATAGATAACATAATCCAGCTTACCCGGCGAAAAGGAGGCACGCGATCCTCCGCGCCAGGTAACAACAGATTCGCCGATCAAGTTAGGTATCAGCCAATCTCTCAAGCCGTAAATCTTCTCCTCGAGGATCAAATCCAAAGGCGCCCTGGATCCGACCAAATTGAAATCGCCGACAATTACTATCCCCGGCTTTGTGCCCGGTGCTTTGTCTTTGCCATACTCTCCCTTGTTAATCTCATCGACGGCGGCAAGAATTTCATTCGCCTGCCGGACGCGAAGCCGATCTTCCTCGCTGCCGACATATCCCATAGCCTTGAGATGAACGTTGATTATGAACAAGTGGTTTTCCGCCAGCTCGACATACGCCGCCGCGTACCTGTCACTTCTCGACGGCAAGACATTCAGGGGATACTTCGACGCAATGACGTTGCCGTGGACTTTGTGGATATGCCAGCGGCTTCTGCTCTCGGGCGGCATCAAACGTCTCAGGATTTCACCGTGACCTTCGGTTTTCCATTCCTCCTGAAAACAATAGATGTCACCCTCAACAGAATTCAACAGACGACCCATCGCCTCTGCTCGATCGGGATCGCTCAAACCTTCGAAATACGTATTGAAACTCACGATTCTCACGTCGGTTCCGGGCTCTCGGCGATGGGAACGGCGCTTAGGTGTTTCCAAAGGTTGTGAAAATGTAAATCTAACCGGGGCACTGAGTTGATCGGAGCCGTCAAATTGAATGCTTATGGCGTCGCCACGATCTATATCGAATCGGGCAAGGTCAATCTGCATTTCGAATTCATTCTGCGCGTAGGTCGGCCCGACGACGTACCTCAAGTGAGTCCATGGAATTCGTTCTTTTACGCCGTCGTTTAGAAAGGCCCGCCTGCCTCGCATATCGAGAACCAGTTGTCGACTGTCCGGCAGACTGATTGTGACCAGTAGAGTCCCTTCTGCCTCCGGGCCGTTCTGGATGTTCAAGAGGTTGGTTGTGTCGAATCGAAGATAGAGGATAGAGCCCTGACTCGCGGCATAAACTTTCGTAATATCAAACGCGCCTTTGGCGTCCCCTTTAGGATCGCGCGCAAGTACTCTAACATCTTTCCAGTCGTCAAATCCCCCGTCAATTCTCATGACCGATGCCGACAACTTGCTTGCCACGATCAGTGAAAAAGTGGCAGCAAAAAGACAAGGACGAATCCATGTGCAACGATACGAGTTTCCGTTCAACATTCTTGGGCCTTTCAATTCCGCTCGACACATCAAATCAACATTCCAACAACACATGCGGTCGTAAAGCCGGCTAGCGTGCCGCCGATCATGGATCGCAAACTCAGTTGGGCAATGTCTTCGCGGCGGGATGGAACCATCGAGCCGATGCCGCCAATCTGGATAGCGACCGAGCCGAAATTTGCGAATCCGCACAGCGCGTATGTTGCGATGGTGAACGAACGCTCGTCCAACTGATCACGCATCTTTACAAGATCCATATAGGCGATGAACTCATTGAGCACCGTTTTTTCGCCCAGGACGGATGAGACTTTGAGTACATCCTCGCTGCGGATGCCCATGACCCAGGCGAATGGGCAGAATATCCACCCCACGATTCTCTCAAACGTCAGCGGAGCGATCGCAGTCATCTCCTCTGCGGCCTCAGCGCCGCGCGCCAGGTAAATCACTAAGAACTGCCCTCGATCGAGGCCCCAATTGATCAGGGCGATGAGACAGACAAAGGCAAAAACCATAGCGCCGACGTTAAGAGCCAGTTTCAGACCTACTGCCGCACCGTTGCACGCGGCGTCGATGACGTTTCGACCCTGACGCGGGACCTCAACTCGAACCTGTCCCTTGGTCATTGAAACCTCTCGTTCGGGCACCATGATCTTGGCGATCACGAGCGAGGCCGGCGCGGACATGATCGATGCAGCTAGCAGATGCCCGGCATCGATGCCAAGACCGACATAGGCAGCCATGACGCTGCCTGCGATGGTGGCCATGCCGCCTGTCAGCATTGCCATCAGTTCCGAGCGCGTCATTGATTCCAGATAAGGTCGAACCATCAGCGGGGCCTCGGTGTGCCCAAGGAAGACGTTGGCTGCCGCAGCCAGTGACTCCGAGCCGGACACATCCATCACGCGCACCATGGACCAGGCCAGCACTTTGACAATCCTCTGAATTACACCCCAATGAAACAGAACGGCAGTCAGACATGAAAAGAAAACGATCAACGGCAACACCGAGAACGCAAAATAATGATCTCGAAACCCCTCTCCAAAAAGAAAGGTCGACCCCTGGTTCCCACATGCCACGATTCCATTGACGAATCGCTGCAGTGCGTCAAAGACCAGGCGCCCGGGAGCTGTCTTGAGGATCACAACTGCAAAGGTCAACTGAAACAACATACCCGTTACGATCAGTCGCACGTGAATACGCCTGCGGTCTTCCGACAATGCCCATGCGAGAAACAACATCATGCACAGCCCCAGGAAGCTAATCAGTCTGGGCATTATGTCCTGCATCGTTTCACCTCGTTGCACAAATCGCCGGGGCAGCCCACGCGGCCGCCCGTTCGCAATCCTGCGGCGCCGACTGCACGCTGTCGCAGAATGCTACCACCAAGAGTACGATATATCAAGGCCCGTTGCTATGATGACCACACTTTGGCCGGTGCAAGGGCAATGTTAGAGGCGAAAGTGGCCGATAGAGAGGCGGGGACTACTGATCAGTGAGATCTGTGGGTGACGAAACGGGAAATCGGCGAGTCACCAGGGGCAGGGATATCCTTTGCTCCCATACGTCTCTTACATTAGACTTGCTGGAGCAACCGAGTTACTGGGATTAGGTATGAAGAAAGTAATATTAATCGGCATCGCCGGCGCTTCCGGCTCGGGTAAAACATCTGTTGCCGCCAGTATCATCAAAAGCCTCGAATCGGACAAGGCGGTGATAATTCAGGAAGATTCATATTATAAAGATCTTTCCGACATCCCATTTGCCGAGAGAAAGGGCAGGAACTTTGACCATCCCGATGCGTTCGACCACGATCTCCTGGCCAGACATTTATTGCAACTGTTGAATGGTGAGGCTGTTTCACACCCCATTTATGATTATAAGCTCCACACCCGCTCGAAAGAAACCAAGACGGTGGGACCAGGCACCCTAATTATTTTGGAGGGCATTTTGGTTTTTGGCAAGGCGCAACTGCGCGAGCTAATGGATTATCGAGTGTTTATAGACACACCCCTGGACATCTGTTTCATTCGTCGCTTGAGACGGGATGTAGAAGTAAAGAGGACGGACCGCCGATTCCGTGATCAAGCAATACACAGAGACGGTTCGACCCATGTATCTTCGGTTTACCGAACCTTCGAGGCAATATGCAGATATCCTTATCTCCGGAGAGGGGAGGAATTCCGAGGCGGTTGATGTTTTGATGAGCAGAATCAATGCTCTGCTTCATAACAGGCATCGATAGGAACCGATAAGGAACACACTATGGCGAAAAAGAAGGAAGTCACAAGAGCTTACGACAACCGCGAATTCTTACATGGTCGCTCGGCTCGGCATCTGCGAGTCCTGGCGGAATTTATCGAACCCGAAGAGCGTCTGAGAAAACACGGCATTCACAACACAATCGTATTCTTCGGGTCGGCGCGGTCCGTCGATAATCGCACTTTCAGAAAGCAAACGCCGGATAGTACGGTAGTGCCTGAAAAAGCCATCCGTGTGAGTAACGCGCATGAATCCTGTATCGAACTGGCGAAACGCATCACTGCCTGGTCGCAGAAGATAAAGGAGCCGGCCAAGCGGTTTTATGTCTGTTCCGGCGGCGGTTCCGGCATCATGGAAGCGGCCAACAAAGGCGCAAAACTGGCGGGCGGAAAATCTATAGGTTTTAATATTACTCTTCCTCTCGAGCAGTTTCTGAATCCTCATATTTCACCGGAGCTTCGTTTTAACTTTCATTACTTCTTCATACGTAAGTTCTGGTTCCTGTACTATGCCAAAGCGCTGATCGGTTTCCCGGGCGGCTTTGGCACCATGGACGAGGTTTTTGAGCTGCTTACGTTACTGCAAACCGGGAAGATCCAAAAGCAGGTCCCCGTCATACTCTTCGACAAGACGTTCTGGAACGAAGTTATTAATTTTGAAGCCTTGCAGGAATATGGCGTCATCGGGCCGACTGACCTGAAACTCTTTAAGACTACAGACGATGTCGATGAGGCCTTTGAGTATATTACAGGGCAACTGAAGAAGCTGTATTTCTGATCTGAAGACCGAAACAGGACCGGATACAGAGATCTTGTAAGACGCTCAGCGGCGCCGATAACAATGAGGTGTTAGCAACAGCTACTTTGTAAACTCTTCATAGCGGTCCGGAACCTGCACTGACAATATTCTTGTTGTTTTGTGCGACTGTTTTCCATACGGTATGTAATAGATTTCACCTCATAACGCGTAAAGAATTGAAAATCCGAAAGGAAGAACAACATGTCCAAAATGAGAGTGCAAGACATCCTTTTCTGCCTCGGTCTGCTGTGTTTTTGCAATGCAACCTCAACCTGCTGCGCAGATGACAACGTCACATTCCGACGACAGCCAGGCAGAATCGTTGTCAATGTTGACGACAAGACAATAGCGACATACGTCTATGAAGATCCGCAGATATTGCGCCCGTATTTTACCGATCTGGCGGCTCCATCGGGCGTTCAGGTGACACGTCACCATCCACCCCGAAAGGGTGTGGACGCCGACGATCATGCGACCATGCACCCGGGCCTGTGGCTTGCGTTCGGAGACATAAGCGGAAACGACTTCTGGCGAAACAAGGCCCGGGTAAAACACGCAGGCTTTACAAAAGAGCCCTATGCCGGCGAGAAATACGCAGGCTTTACCGTGCGAAATCAATATATGGCAAACGGAAGAATCGTCTGCGAAGAAACCTGCCAGATCACAATCCTCAATCGCCCTGCAGGCTACTTGATCCTCTGGGACTGCGAATTCAACTCCGATAGAGAATCCTTCTACTTCGGCGATCAGGAGGAGATGGGTCTCGGCGTTCGTCTGGCAACTCCCATCGTCGTCAAGAACAACAAGGGCGGCAGAATCCTTGACGATCAAGGCAACATCAACGAAAAGAATATCTGGGGCAAGCCGAGCTTATGGTGCGACTACGCAGGCCCGATCGACGACGTCTTCGCAGGCGTCATGATAATGCCCGATCCGGATAATTTCGCCCCCTGCCGATGGCACGTGCGCGACTACGGATTCATGACGGCCAACCCGTTCGGCAAAGACGCGTTTAACTTAGGCGCACCCGGCAAGGTAATCGTCAATAAAGGCAAGCCCCTGCGCCTGAGCTTCGGCATACTTCTGCACAGCTCCAGCAATGAGAAGGCAATCGACCTCGACGCCGCGTACAAAGACTATCTGAAGGTCAGAACAGAATTCAAGCGATGATATGCCCTCTCGTGAAATTGTTTCACATTTCTCATTAACCGCGGATTACGCGGATTAACGCCGATTTTTTGCGCCACCGAGAACGCAGAGAAAAGACAAAGAATCAACTGAATTAGACGGGATTCACACGATAAACACGGATCAAGGCCCCCTACAAAATCTGTGCAAATCTTGAAAATCCTGTCCAAAGAGCCTTTAGAAATTTGCGTAGATTCCCGTTCGGCAGGCTCAGGGCAGGCTGTGTGAATTAGTGGCTCACTTTTATCTCTGTAAATCCTGTCTGAAATGTAGAATTCTCTTCCTATCCGCTATCCGCTGCACGCTAAACGCTGTCCTTCTTGCCTTTTGCCTTGTTCCTCCTGTATTCTGTATTCGGTTCTATACCTTTGCCTGTTGAGAAACGCCTTTATTAGTGGAAGGGCAAAATATGACCGGAAATGGCCATATGGACCAAATTTGGGCGAATATGTTTGGTCGAGGCCTGTAGGACGTGTATAATATTAGACAGCAACCTTGAGTGAACAAGAAGAGGCTGACGCAAAGACGCGAGTTTTCAGGGCGGTAGATGGGTTTAGTAGAAGAATACCGGAGAGCTTTAATTCACGTATGAAACGCAGAAGAAGTCGTGCTTGATGATTCCGATGAGGCTGTTCAAAGCAGTGAACCTTGAACAGGGATATGGCTTGACTGAGATACGCACGCCTAAAGAGGTGTTGTATGAAGAAAAAGACGTTTGATGCCGTAGCCTTTATGCGAAGGCGACGCGAAGAGCTTTCACGCGACTATGCCGGCCTCGGCTGGCAACGAATCGAAGAGCGAATACAGCGGGCGCTAAAGGACGATCCTTTATGGAGAAAAGGCACCCAGAGGCAAGCACCGTTGCCTTCGATGAAGAAAACAGGTGACTGTCCATAGTATTCCTCATGTTTCTTGAACGTTTGCACATTGAAGGCTATAAGAACTTCGGCAAACTCTTTACCATTGCGTTCAGCAAAGGGCTTAATGTCCTAGTGGGCGAGAACGCGGTGGGCAAGTCGGCCATCATTGATTCGGTTCGTTCACTACTTCTTGACGACGATTTTGAGCGCAAACCGATATCAGACACTGATTTCTATCTTCCTTTCGTTGCAGGCAAAGAACGTGCAGCAAGTTTCAAAATAGAGTGTTTCTTCGCTGGACTATCGCCAACACAACAAGTTGCCTTTCTGCCTTGGACGGACACGGACATTGAGGGGAAGGCTTCTTTGACGCTGTTAGTGGAGAAGAAGCAGAACTCCAAGGGAAGATACAAACGGCTGCTGTGGGGAGGCGCCAGCCGGGCAAGCATGTTCGAGCGCGAATTGTTTGACAAGATCGATTGCATATACCTGCCGCCGCTGCGCGATGCCGAAGCAAAGCTGAGAGAAGGAAGATCCTCACGTTTAGCTCGGTTGCTCAAGAATATGAGTGAAGGGCCCGGCGGTGAGAAGGAGAGAGAAAGGCTTGTTGAGAAGGTCAAGAAGTTCAACGAGAGCATCGCCTCGAACCAGGAACACTCAATCTTCAAAGCTAACAAGCTGATAGGCGACCGGTTGGTCGACGCAATCGGCGAGGTCTTCGGTCAGGACACACACATCAAGTTCACACCGGCAGAATTCGGCCGGATTGTTGAGAGTCTCAGACTATTCTTTTTTCCCAAAGCCCATTCCAAAGTAGATAAAGAGATTTTCAGGAGTCTTGAGGAAAACAGCCTTGGTTACAACAATCTTCTCTATGTTGCCACCGTTCTGGCAGAGCTAAGCGAAGCCAAGGATGAAGTTTCTTTCAGAACGCTCTTGATCGAGGAACCGGAAGCTCACTTACATCCACAGTTGCAGACAAGATTACTGAAATATCTAGAGAAAGCGGCAACACGGCACAGTGTTCAGATCATAGTTACCACGCACTCCCCGGTTCTTGCCTCGGCCGCGTCCGTGGATTCATTGATACACCTGTCAAGACAGGAGACTGACGAAGAATACAACTACATAGCGGTGCCGCTGCATTCTTGCGGGCTTTCGGATCACAGTAAGCAGTTCATCTTTCGATGGCTGGACGTGACGAAGTCAACGCTGCTGTTTGCAAGGGGCGTGATTCTCGTCGAGGGTATAGCTGAGGCGATGCTGGTGCCAGAACTGGCGCAGCGTGTGCTAAAGAGGTACAACGAGAAGCAAGGGAATACAAAGAAGAAGCTACCGGTGTCTCTGGAAGACGCAGGTGTGGCTGTCGTGAATATGAACGGCATATATTTCAAGCACTTCATGCAACTGTTCTGCAATCTTGAAGGCACATCAGGAGAAAACGTTCCTGTCCTATGTGCGGGAATCACCGACAGAGACCCACCGAAACGATCTAAGCCGACAACCCAAGACGAGTTTAGTGGCAAGAATCTGGCCTTGAAATTGGAGACCAGCATCAATAGCTCATTGTGTGCCAGACTGTTTGTGAGTCCTCTGAAGACCTTCGAATATGACCTTGCGATGGAGAAAGGCAATCTCAATCCGATGCTGGATGCTCTGCTGAGCATAATACCGAATAGCAGGATTAGGAGTTCGACCACGACAGTGTGGAAGAGCCAAAGCGATCTGCCTAAGAAGGCCCAAACCGCCTTCACATTACTGAACCGCATAGAAAGCAGCAGAATAGGCAAAGGCTTGTATGCTCAAATTCTTGCGGAACGACTAAAAGACACTACGGTGGAGTTTAGAGTACCTGATTATGTGGCAGAAACAATCATCTGGGCATGCGGAGGCAACCCAAATGAGGCATGAAGGAATGATAGAATGGTTTGCCTGCAACGTCTGTGGGAAACCGATCGGATTGGACCATGATGAATGCCATTCGACCATCGGCCGCCAAAATCCCTTATGCAATGCCTACAAGTGTTGTCGCATCAAAGAAAAGTCCCCACAGCAACTGGATTACGCAGGAAGTGGCATTGATAAGAATATATTCTTGAAGGCGTGCCCTGGAAGTGGCAAGACGGAAGTAGTTGGACTCAAGGCTGCCTATGAGACAAAGTGCTGGGATAGAAAGGTGGGAGGAGTAGCCGTATTGACGTTCACAAACAATGCGGCAGATGTTATCCACGAGCGAGTCTGTCAATTTGCCGGAGTGGAGAAAGCAGGATATCCTCACTTCGTAGGAACGTTTGACAGTTGGCTCCATGGATATATCGCCCATCCGTTCGGACATGCCGTCATGAAATATGCGCCTGATGGGGATGACCGGTCGATTCGGCTTATAAATGACGATGATGACGATGGATGGTTAAACGCATATAAACTCCGAACTGCATACTCCTACCTTCCTAAAGACGCCTCTGTGCCGCGATCCATGCCACTCTATGCAAACATGATACGATATGATTATGCAAATGACGGATGGGAAATACGTGTTCCCGGCAGTCATTCGAATAAATATGTAGCGGACAGTGAATACTATTCTTCTCAGGCCTTCTCCTTGTTTCGTAAAGATAAATCGTGGCTGACACTGGATTGTATGAGAAGTGGTTTCAAAGAGGTTAAGGATGCCTTCCACGCCAAAGGCTTTGCAACATATCAGGATGTTGAAAATATCTGCTTTGGCTTACTTTCTGCAATTGACGGCCTTGCCGAGAATCTGTCAAAACGGTTCCCTTTAATCATCGTAGATGAATGTCAGGACTTGTCATGGGTACAGCTTCAGATACTCAAGGCCCTGAAAGACGCCGGGTGCAGACTGCATTTTGTGGGTGACCTTAACCAGGCAATATACGAATTCAAGAAAGCTGAACCAAAGAGTGTGTCTAAGTTCGTTAAGGATAATGGCTTTGATGAAATGCCTCTGAGCGACAATTTTCGAAGTTGCCAAGGGATTGTCGATGTGTGCAAATCAGTTGTTGACGATGAGAACAACGTCGAGGGTATGAGTGAAGCCAAGTTAACAAGTCCGTGCCTGTTCGTAACATATGAAAAGGGTAACATTCACTTACTACCCCAATGGTTCGCGGATTTCGTGGCACAAAAGGGGCTGGATGTCAGCAAGTCGGCAATTGTCGCTCGTGGCTGGTCCACTGTCTCTAAGCTCAGGCCGTCCGGCGACAATAAAGTCAAGAACGACCAGTTGCGGCTGGTAGCGGCTATAGACCTGTGGAGATCCGGCGATATTCAGGCGATAGGAGACGCCGTGAAATACATGGGACAGTTTGTGGCACACAAGCTCTTCCCGAAATACGTAGTGAACGCGAGAGAATACTACTGCCCGGAATGTGTAACCTCCGCCATTCAATGGAGGTTATTTCTGGCACGGCTTCTCGATTCAAGCATCCAGAACAGTGATATCGCAGACTTGAATCAGACATGGCCAGAATGGGCCAAGAATGTTCGAACGTGTTTTCATCGTATTGCCAACGAATCACGGCCCATGCTCTCAGGATATCTGACCGAGGATTTCGGAGAATTCCAACCCATCAGCTTCAACGCCCTGAAAACGAAAGCAAAGAAGGACCCTCCTGTCCCGGTTAGTGACTCACTAGGCAGTAGTCCGCAACCGAAAGCAAATGTTCGAATTACTACGATTCACAATGTCAAAGGGGAAACCCTGGAAGCTGTCATGCTGGTTTCTTCAATAACCAAATCAGGGGAAGGTGGACACTGGACACATTGGCTGGAGGACAAACGAGCGGAAGCCGCAAGATTCGCGTATGTTGCCAGCTCCCGCCCAAAACATCTCTTAATATGGGCGATCCCAAAGCAAGAAAATGCGGACTACACGAGATTCAAGGAACTTGGTTTGAAACCGCTATCACTGGGAGACAGTAGCGGGTAAGGAGACTTTGACTATGCAGCTCGGGCCACCTTAACTAATCACTACTTGTTCTTCGGCTGTCGACCGGTGGTGCCCTTGTCGGGCGAAACAGCCGAGTGGGCGTGGAACCTGTCACATGCCGTGCCCGGGGTAAGCGTTAGAAATCTACCTGTGCTCTCATTTGGAAGATGTCGAGGTCGCCGTCGTACGAATCGTGGTCTATCAGGGCTCGGACGTACTTGAACATCAGCTTTGTGTTGGGGTTGAAATACCAGTTCAGGCCGAGGGTGACGAAAGTCCTGCTTGCCGCCGTGGGCGATGTTGTCCTCCAAATCGATGCTGGAGAATCTGGCTGCGACTTCCCATGCTCCGGGGCCGCCCTCGCGGAAACTCTTCTTTACCTCTCGGACGGTCGAACGTGGCGCTGCCGAGGTCGTAGAAGCGGGACTCGCCCGGACGTCGTGGCACCAGATAGGCAAATAGGGACAGCCACGAATGTCACTGCCGTCGCCAAGCCCTTATCTGTCTTAGATTTACGTTTGTCCGAGTTCCTTTCGTAGTTGATCGCGTGGGCATTGCATGAGTGGGTAGCGGTGTCGGCGGCGTTTTAAGACGCGAGGTTCGATACGGCCTGGTCGGTTAGCCACTTCATTGTTGGCTATGTGGGCCAATAGGGTGGTATACATCGCAGTCGAGTTGGAACATGATCCCGTGGAAAACAGCATCCAGGAAGACAAGACTCCCTGGCAGGCCAAGGTAAAGCCCAGTTGACGAGGTTGTTTGCCATGAACCACTGCGGATGTCGCGATTAGTTTGCGGATCAAATTGTAGGCCAACAACGTCACCCACAATTCCCGGCGCACCATCTCCGGCGTTTTGCAACGGACATGATCCAAGGCCAATGTCTGTTTGATGATGCGAATATCCAATTCTACGTTCCATCTAAAACCGTATAGTTTTGCAATATCTTCTTTCGAGTATTCCTCCGGGTCCGTTAGTGTGGTGATCACTGTAATCGTTTCCGCCCGGCGCCCTGGTTCCGTGACGTCGAAACGCAATTCGCGAAGTTCGAGTTTCTCGGGAATCGTTTCGTATTGCTCCGGTGACATCCACTGGGGCCGGGCCGGACGATACCATGTGATCAAGTGGTCGTCGTGGCCCAGTCGGCGACCTCGGCGAAAATCGCTGGCTCGACACTGGTGTAAGCGGACACAAGCGTGCGTACCGTTATTGATGAGCATTGCCAGCATCATGTAAGAGCAGTAGTAACGATCAAACACGACGACATCCTTTTCATCGAAGGTCTCCATCATCTCGCGTAATAAAGCTGTTTCCCCAGTCTCTTTACCTTCGTAGGGACCGATAGCAATCTCGCAAATGCATGCCGTCGCCAGCGAGACCACCGCACAGGCTCGGGCAATTGGAAATCCGACACCCGGCGTTTGCGATTTGAGCTGCGGGAACGCCTCTTGATTTTCCGGCGTATCGGGCATGGTAAACGTGAAGCCATCGACGAGTTTGGCATGAAGGCCTTTCCACAACCAGGATGTGTCGGCCTCCCTCTCAAGGTGTTGGGCCGACTCACGCACCAGACGCTGTAACGCCGTAAGGTT
>JADHXR010000191.1 GCA_016782865.1 Phycisphaerae bacterium | reverse complement strand
TCAACATAGAGCGTTCTATGCGAGCCATCCCAGACAAGACCTATGCGGTGCCATTGCCCATCGGTGATAACTGTTTCGCAAGACAGAGGACCTGCGGAACGACCAGTACCTTTCAACTCCGTCATCAAGTTGCCCTCGGCATCCGCTGCGAGCCAGTTGGCCGCGCCTTGTTGCGATACAACGACCTGTCCCGGCGCGCCACCGTTGACCCAAGCTAGCAGACTGAAAGGACCGTCTGCCGGATTCAGGACAGGGCCAGCTATGGCACAGCCATCGACACCGTCCAACTGGAGCGCACCATCTACTTGTCCGCTACTTGGCTGCCACTCAGTGCCACCTACAATAAAGGCATCGTTGTCACCGACACTATCAGCAGCGAACATACCCTCTGTATCGTCCAATGCCCAGTGAGCCACGAGCGTGGGGTCGCTCACTTCCTCAAACAAATGCTCTGCCAGAGCAATTAAGTCCTGAACATCCACAATGCCGTCACCGAACGGCGGAGGTGCAATATCGCAGGGCGGGTAATCCGACTGCCAGTGCTCAACCAGGATGCACATATCCATACCATCCACGATTCCATCGCCGTTGAAGTCGACAACCGGCTGCGGACGAAACACAGCCAATCCGCCATCCTGAGTTCCTATCCAGATGTTCCTCTCGGCATCGAAGGCAATACAGTAAACGTTGTTGTCCGGGAGCCCAGAGTTGTTTCTGTTGTATATCGTCCATCGGACTCCGTCGAACCTCACCAATCCGGCCTTCGTGCCGGCCCATACGTTACCCTGAGGATCGACGCTTAGATTCCAGATCCAGTTATCCGGTAATCCGGAGGTGGCGGTGGTGTAGGCTGTACAGACTGCGCCGTTAAACTTGGCCAGGCCGCCACCGTAAGTCCCGGCCCATACGTTGCCCTGGCCGTCAGCATCAAGGAAAGAAACGTCGTTGTGCGGTAAAGCAGAGTTCGATGTGTTGTACACCGTCCAGTTCTGACCATCAAATCTCGCCACCCCACCCCAAGTGCCCGCCCATATATTACCGTAAGCATCAATGGCGACATCTGTGACGAAGTTGTTTGGCAGACCGGAGTTGCCTGTGTGATACACCGTCCAGTTCTCTCCATCGAACTTCGCCAGGCCACCGTCAGGGAATGTTGCTATCCATGCGTTTCCTTCGGCATCAAGGGTGGGAGCGCCGGCATGATTACTCGGTAGTCCAGAGTTATGGGTCTGATAGACCGTCCAGTTCGTTCCGTCAAACTTCGACAATCCATTCTCTGTTCCGCTCCATGTGTTCCCATCGGCATCAATGGAAAGACTAACGTGATCGTTGTCTGGCAGTTCCGAGTTGCTTGTCTTATATATCGTCCAGTTTGCACCGTCAAACTTGGCCAGACCACCCCCGGCATGGGCCCACCACCTGCCCGTTCCGATCCAGACGGCCCCTTGCGCATCAATGGCAATAGCCGTGACGCCGTTATATGGCAATCCGGAGTTTCCGGTGTTATACGCGGTCCATTCGGGAATCTGTGACCAAGCCGCAGAAGGGCATGCAAACATCGCAACAGCAACTATAGCTGCAAGCGTCAAAGCAAGTGAGCCTGAACAAACAGCATGATTAATCTTTTCTGTTGTTTTTTGATTATTCATTTTTGCTATCCTTTTGGGTTTGGTCTACTATTCTGGCAAATTGATACCATCAATCATCCCGGAACCGGCATACACGGCCTCTCCCCGTTGAATAACGCCGGCCTCCATCCAGAATTCGGTATGGCCCATGAAGTAGAATACACCCATGGCTTTCTCGAAGGCGCCAGTCCCGTCGGCAATCATGTTTATGCCGCTGTATCCGTGCTTGCGATGGGTCTCGGCGACATCGTCAAACGTCGTCTTACAGCGTTCCCAGATCTCCACCATACCCAGATCCCCGAAGTCGTAGGTAGCCTTGGCACAACCATAGTAGGAGTCCGCATACATGTTACCCTTCACAACTTGCCAGGCGGCCGTCCCTTCGTATTTCTGCCCGTCTATGGTAAGTGTTGCCACGCCGTACCAATTGGGATCGTCCTCAGATTTGGGACCCGGTTCACCGGGCGGCGCTTGCTCCGTGTCGCAAAACGCCTCGAAGGTGACTACATTGTGCAGCGGTTGTTTCTGGGCCAAGCCAATCGCAGTGAGAACCAAAGTTGCCATACCGATGATGGCAACCGCCAGTGCTTTTTTCGTTTTCGCGTTCATTTTTTTCTCCTTTATGTCTGTCAGAGTAAGAACCATTGTGAGTCCAGTGCTGTGGGCTCAGATATTGTGTGCCGATATCTCCATCACTCGAAATCGGCTCTCTGCGGCCGGATTTCGATGACCCGTTTCCGAGAGCCGGCACCCCTACAATTCTGAAAAACTTTGTGTATCCATTTTGCACCTGCCTTTCTGCTCAGAGTCAAGCTCTTGTGGTTAGCCAAACTCATGTTTCGCCCCTCATCGAGGCCCTTTACTCCTTAATCTCCATAAAATCCGAAATTCTGCGCACAATCTGAAAAAAAATCTGTCCCTATGATGATTTTTATGACTAAAGGTTAAAAAGTAAGGACAAGAACAAAGGATTATTGCCAAACAGGTGGTATATGTTATAATTAGGGTTGTCCGGGAAACCACCAGAATTAGCGGTTCTGTTTCCCTCATTTCTAAAGGTTCCAGGGATGAGATATGACGATCAGACAGATATGGGGGGAACGCAAGAGGCTTTTCTCACAACACAGTGGTCTTTAATAGATGGTATTAGAGAAGGTCAGGACAAGGACAAGGCATTAATCGGGCATTTGCTGGGCAGATACTGGAAACCGGTGTACTGTTATTTACGTCGCAAAGGATACGACAATGAGCAGTCAAAGGATCTCACTCAAGCATTTTTCCATGAAGTAGTCCTAAATCGAGGGCTTGTTCAACGGGCCGATAAAGCAAAGGGCCGTTTCCGGTCATTCTTACTACATGCCCTAAGCCAATACGCGACCAAGCAGGGTCTCAAGGAAAGAGCCCTGAAACGCATCCCCAAAGAGAAACTCGTCTCACTGGACTTAGTCGAGCCACCTTCTGTCTTGCCCGAAAGCATCGCAGACTCGACTGCCGAGGAATCATACCACTATACATGGGTTTCGGCGATGTTGGAGCATGTTCTCTCGGATGTTGAAACCGAATGTTGTGAGCAAGGAATGCAGATCCACTGGAGTCTGTTTCACGCACGCATAGTCCAGCCCATTCTGCAAAACCAGCCTCCCCCTTCAATAATTGAATTGTGTCAAACTTATGGCATCGAGGATGCTAAAAAAGCATCCAACATGATTATTACAGTAAAAAGACGTTTTCAGACCATGCTGATGCACTACGTCCGCAGCACTGTATTGTCAGAGGAGCAGGCAAATGAAGAAATGAAAGATTTATTACAGTTTTTTCCAAAAACTGCGCAGCATTTTGAATAAACCGGAGAGTATATTACATGAGAGCACATAGAACTGGAAAGCTCACAAATAGGTCTCATAAGCCCATTAGCCGATGTCGAAAATAAAACGTAGAAGGCAATCCGATGGCACAAACCGATTCGATATTTGGAGCTGAGCCTGACCGTGTGAAAAAACTGTTAGCGGTCGGTGCCGAAGCACATGATATGGCCTCTGAAGAGCCTGCGCCCCCAACCGCTTCTATAGGTGCACTGATGGAGAAGCCTGGTACCTGTACCGGTCGATACAAACTCCTTCGGGTACTGGGCGAAGGAGGCATGGGAATTGTCTATCTGGCGCAGCAACAGGAACCGGTCAAGCGGGAAGTGGCACTGAAGGTCATCAAACCGGGCATGGATTCGAAACGCGTGATCGCCCGCTTTGAGGCTGAACAGCAAGCGCTGGCATTGATGGAGCATCCTCATGTTGCCCGCGTTCACGATGCAGGTTTGACCCCGAGCGGACGACCTTACTTCGTTATGGAGCATGTCAAAGGCGTTCCCATCACTGAGTACTGTGATAAACACAGGCTGACGGTCGAGGAACGGTTGCGGCTGTTCCTGCATGTCTGCGAGGCCATCCAGCATGCGCACCAGAAAGGCATTATCCACCGCGACATTAAGCCTTCGAACATACTCGTGACTATCGAGGATGAAGAAGCAACTCCCAAGGTTATTGACTTCGGGGTCGCACGGGCCATTAGCCAGTCGCTGACGGAGCGGACGCTCCATACGGAACAGGGCCAGTTGGTGGGTACGCCGGAATACATGAGCCCGGAGCAGATCGACCTGAGCAATCAGGACATCGATACTCGCACCGATGTCTATTCTCTAGGCATATTACTATATGAGCTAATCGCAGGTATATTGCCTTTTGATCCTCAAACACTGCGTGAGCACGGAATCGACGGCGCACGAAAAATCATCTGTGAGGAAGATCCACAGACGCCGAGCACAAGACTAAGTCGAACATCTATTGAGGAATTGACAAAGTCTGTCCAACGAAGAAGAACCAGCCTGAGACAGTTGCAGTGGAGGTTGCGAAGCGACCTGGACTGGATCGCTCTCAAAGCAATAGAGAAAGATCGCATCCGTCGGTATGCGTCCGCCGGCGAACTGGCCGCAGATATTCATCGACACTTGAACCACGAACCCGTCACTGCGGGTCGGCCCAGCATGGCATACAAGGCCAGGAAGTTCGTGCGACGCAATCGTGCCCTGGTCACAGGTCTTGCGGCCGTCCTCGTGGTCCTCCTGGCCGGTATTATTGTGTCGCTGGCTTTTGCGGCCCGAACCGAACGCGCTCGCAAAGAAGCGACGGCGGTAGCCGACTTCTTGCAGGAAGTGTTTGGCGCGATCGATGCATGGAACCAGGGTAGTCGGCAGGTCTCCATTAAGGAAATTCTCGATGCTGCGTCGGAGACAGTGTCAGACCAGTTTGGAGATATGCCGCTACAGGAAGCATCTATCCGAAAAACGCTCGGGTCTCTCTACTCAGGAGTAGCCGAGTTCCGAGAGGCGGAGCGCCACTTGATGCGATCCCTGGAAATCTTCACCCGCGAACTGGGGCGGGAAGATCCGCAAACCGTCGAGGTGATGGATCAGTTGGGGCGCTTGTACTGGGTATGGTGGCGTTATCAAGAGGCGGAATCATACCTATCCGAGGCTCTACAGGGCAAACGCCGCCGGCTGGGTTCAGACCATCCCGACACGCTGGACACCATGGCGTGGCTGGGCTGGACATACAGCGCCCTGGGACGCGCCAAGGAGGCAGAGTCACTCCTGGCCGAGGCATACGAAACAGCTCGGCGCACGCTCGGAGAGAGCGACAGAACGACGCTTGAGTGCATGTGCAGGTATGGGGGGGCCCTGCTGCTTCGAGGCCGGTATGCCGAAGCGCAACGCGTATTGCATGATGCATTAGAGCTGTCACAAGAGGCTCTCATTCCTATCAATCCCTCTCTGGCGTATCACACCGCTCTGCTTGGTCGCCTGTACAGCCGTCAGGGCCGGTACCAAGAGGCAGAAGAACTGCTTGGCAGGGCTTTCACCGCATCGCGAGATGCATGGGGCGCGCATAGTGGCGGAACGTTTCACTGTGTTGCTGCACTGGCAGAGAATTACGCCCGTCAGGGCCGGATTGCCGAGGCGGAAGCGCTGATGCTCAACGCGCTGCAGAGAGGCGAACGAATGGATGGGCCCCGGCCGGAGATCGCTGTTCAAACCTTGCCCTATCTCGGCTTCTTCTACCTGTGGCAGAAGCGCTATGACGATGCTGAACGCTGTGTGAGTGAGTCGCTCAGGGCAAGTCTTGATTCCCACGGCGAGGACCATCCGATCACCTTCTTGAACAGGATCGCACTGGGGATGGTGTATCGAGAACAAGGTCGGTATGACCAGGCCGAGACACAACTCACCAAGGCGGTAGAGTCTATACTACACTTTCCCGGAAATCAGAGTATACGTACTGCTGACGCTATGCATCAGCTTGCCGCGTTGTGTCAGAAGCAAGGGAAATTTGCCGAGGCTGAAGAACTCCATCTCGGTGTACTCAAAATCCGTCGCAACCTACTTGTCGAGAATCATCCCCATACTTTGGGCACGATAAGAGGCCTGATCGCACTGTACACGGCCTGGGACAAGCCCCAGGAAGCCCGGAAATGGTTCTCCGAATTAGAAACGGCCTACGCTAATCAATCTGCAGCCCACCAATACGCCAGGGCCAGGGGAACCGTCGATTATGATCCTGCGACCGAAGCCTACACCCTGGCGGCATCCCCGCTAGCCCCTTGGGCGTTAGAGAAGGAACTCAATTTTAGCTACCCCGAACCTACTTCGGAGATGTGGCATGTTTGCGACGATCTGCAACTATCGTACAAGAAGCTGCACGGCGATGGCTCGATCACCGCTAAGATCGAGAGCATTGAACCGGCCCATTACGGAACCCAGGCAGGTGTGATGATCCGCAATACACTTGACTCCACTGCGCCGCATGCATCGATTGTTATCACGCCATCGGGCGAGGCCGCCTTCCAGTGCCGCACGGTTGAACTTGGAGCCACACACAGCACCAAGTGCTCCATTAACAGCGTTGAGCTTCCCCACTGGGTAAGACTCACTCGCAAGGACAACCGATTCACTGCCCAACGTTCCAGTGACGGAGTCGACTGGCAGACTGTGCAAGACGAAAGCTCCGACCGGGCCTCGTCAATCGAAATCTCTATGGATGAAACAGTTCATATCGGCTTGGCCGTTACCTCGGGCAACCCAACAAATAGCGCCCAAGTCCGTATAACACACGTGACTGTCACGGGCTTGGTCACCCCTGATGGCCCGTTCGCTCAATCAAACGGTATCGGCCTGTTGGAAGTGTCTTCGACTACTTCACGCTAATGTCTGAATTCCAACTCTAAAAAGATCAGCGAGAGGATCAGTTCCACCAGCCCATCAGTCACATAGAAGGCACCCTTCCTACAAGCTGTAAACATCAGAATTCATCAAAAGAGTCACCTTCTTTAGGAGCTGAAAAACACCGCGATTATACGGTGACATTCTGTCACCGTTTTGTCTCCACAGATGCTGATTTTACCTAAATCGAGTCCCAACACATGTCATTTATTAGGCCAAGGAGGCAATTAAGATAAAATTATAGGGCCAATACTTCAATGAACTGTTCCAAAACAACAAAGAACTGGCAGTCCTTCCGCCGGCTGCCAGCCCTTGACCTTTCTTTGTTTCATGTACCTTCTATGGTCTTACTGCCCGGTTGTAGATGCGAACGTCGTCGATCAGGCCGGAAAAGTAGGTTCCGGGTTGCATAGCCTTACCGGTGCCAATGTACAGGCCGCTATCTGAGTCCTGCAAATTAGCCTGAGTGTCTTCAGCCACGGCTACGTCATCAACGTAAAGTGTTCTGTTAGAACCATCCCAAACGAAACCTATCCGGTGCCAGTTGCCGTCAGTAATGTTTGTTTGTGACATAAGCGATCCTGCACCGCGGCCGGAACCTTCAAGCTCGGTCATTAGGTTGCCTCCTGATGAATCCGTGCAGAGCCAATTCGCACCATCCTCTTGAGCTATGACCACCTGTCCCGGCAAACCGTCTTTGATCCATGCAAAGATACTGAACTGCCCATCGGCCGGGTTTAGAACAAAATCTGTCTCGATATAGTCATCTACGCCGTCAAGCTGCAATGCGCCGGTTACCATGCCGCCATCAGGCTGCCAAACCGGTTCTCCATAGAGGGTGCCATGATTTTCGCTGACGGTATTAGCAGCGATACTGCCTGCTGCTTCGTCCATTTTCCAATGAGCAACCAAGCCATCCTCTTCGAACAAATGCTCGGCCACAACAATCAGATCCTGAATATCAACGATACCATCACCGAAAAGACCTGGAGCGAGGTCGCATGATGGTTCATTCGTCTGCCAGTTATCAACGATAATGCTCAAGTCTGCGGCGTCAACGATTCCGTTCCCGTTCAAATCACACTCGGCCGGAATAGTGAGCTTGCCTACACCAATTGGAACGAAGTCCTTGCCGTATTCCTGACTGAACAGCTCTATGGCCCTGTCGCCGGTACAATGACTTGCTCCGACCTTCTGGACGCCCAGTGACTTGAATTGTCCGATTTTGCTCATGACCTGAGAATCCGAATCGTTTAAGAGGTGAAATCCTCCGAACACAAAGTAAATATCCTTATCGAGCATTTGTTTTGCTTTTTGAATGATGCTGACGATACCGGGATGGGCACAACCGGTGATGACTACGAGCCCCTTCGGCGTATCCAGTACCATGGATTGTTCGATTCCGCCCATAAGCCCTGTGAGGTGAACGCCATCGCATAACTGCATCTGGGCATTCACAATTTGAGTAGTTGCACCAGTGGCCTTGATGGTCTGGATCGGTCCGGAAGGTACGGAAGAAGGCAGGTAGGCCAGGATGTTGCTGTTTCTTGCAAGGAACGAAAACACGCCGCCGTTAGTTTGCCAATTCCCGGTATGGTCTCCATGGTTGTGTGAAATCACCATCAGTTCGGCATCTTGTGCACTGATACCCAGCTTGTCCATGTTTCCAAGCAGGATATTGCCGTAAGCACCCGCGTCGAAGAGAATGCACTTTTCCATACCCTTAATAAAGCATGAAAAGCCCCAGTCGGTCGTACATCCTTCTGTTAGAGTATAGTTGTCGTAGAGAACAGTGATTCCTATTGCGTCACTATCATCGTTTTGCCCGGTTGCCTTATTTCCTAAGGTCGCCTCCACCGCAAATAGTAGGACGATGACAAACGCAAGCAAAGTTGAATTGATTTTTGAATTTTGAAAAATTGTTTTTTCCATCTCATTCTCCATCAAAAAGAGGCGATTTATTGTGCCAGGGCCGCAATTTTCTACGGCCCTACTGCCCGGTTGTAGATACGAACATCATCAATCAAACCTGACCAGTAGGTCCCGGGCCCCATAGCCTTGCCGGTGCCAATATACAGGCCGCCGGTTGCTGATTCCATTTCATCTTGTGTATCTTTAGCTACTTCAATATCATCAACATACAGCATTCTGCAGGAACCGTCCCACACAAGACCTATACGGTGCCAGTTGCCGTCGGTTATATTTGTTTGCGAAAGCAGCGGACCGCCAGACCGACCGGGACTTGAAAGCCCCGTCATCAAGTTACCTTCTAATGGATCTGTACAGAGCCAATTCACCCCGCCTATTTGTGACAGAACGACCTGGCCTGGAGCACCACCTTTGATCCATGCTAAAACGCTGATCGGCCCATCTGCCGGGTTGGGGACGGCCCCGGTTATCACATAGTCACCCACGCCATCCAACTGAAGCGCGCCATCCACCAGTCCGCCATCCGGTTGCCAAACAGGCTCACCGATAATGGAGGCATCGTTCACACCAGCACTGTCGTAGGCAACTACGCCCTCCGCTCCATCCAGGGCCCAGTGTGCTATCAGCGTAGGATCGTCCAACACCTGGTTCCAGTAGCTCATCAGGCGTTCCAGATCTAAGGCATCGACTATGCCGTCGCCAAAGGGCGAAGGCGCAATATCACACATCTGGTCGTTTTGCCCCCAGTGCTCAATGAGTAGGGTCAAATCCTCGATGTCGATCACAAAGTCGCTGTTCAAGTCAGGGGAGGAGACGCCGAGTCCGGTGTCGTATTCTTCCACCGTAGAAAGGATCATAGGCTGCCCCTGTGCGTCCGGATATGAGCCCCCAATGACATATACTCTTTCTGCCTCTGAACCCACAAAGGGCATGAGTCGTTTTTGCTGCATGGGAGAACTTGTAGTCCATAGGTCCGCATTGGGATCATATATTTCATTCACAGTGTGTATACCCGCCGGTGAAAAACCACCAACTGCAAATATTAGTCCATTCACGGCACAAGTCCCCAATGCAGCGCGGGCCGTGGGCATGTTTGACTTGCGCGCCCACGTATCTGTTGACGGATCATAGACTTCAACGTGGTTGTAGCAGTGTGCTCCCCAGTTCTGTGGACCTCCTCCAATTGCATAAATCTTACCATCGACGGTACAGGCCGATAGGAACCCCCGTGCTGTGGGCATATCGGCCTTTTGTGTCCACGATTCTGTAGCAGGATCATAGGCCATTACGGTGCGAATAGGCGAACTTGATGAACTGAGTGTCCCACCTATAAGATAAATGGTGTTATCTACAACAGCGACGCCGCATAATGCATTTGCATAGGGCATATCGGCTTTGCGAGTCCAGGTATCTGTTTGTATGTCATATACATAGACGTTCTTCTTGGCCGTAGCATAGGGATCGGGACTCGTCCCTCCAAACACGTAGATCTTGCCATCAAGAGCGTAGGTTGCATGACCACACCGCGCTGATGGCATATTGGCCATCTTGGTCCACGTATCATAAATCGGATCATACATTTCCGCAGCCGATGTAACGGAGTTGTGCGTCGGGAATCCACCGATAACGTAGATTCTTCCATCTGAGACACAACCGGATACGAAACCTCGAGCGGTAGGCATATCGGCCTTGTACATCCATGTATCCTCTACTGCCAGACTCACGGAAGCCAGGCCCAATGCCAAAACCAATACGAGTGAAATTGTCTTTTTCATCTTGCTGCCCTTTCAAATTCGCCAATGTTCTCATGCCATACACCTTGCGCACATCTACCGGATCAGCTTTAGGGAACCCCTAATAATTGCTTTTCAGTCAAATTGAATTATTAGAGGTTCCCTTTATCTTACCAAAAATCCTGTGCTGGTCACTCGGGTATTAGTGTCGGTACGCAGCCCGGCATTATCGTCAGACGTTTCGCGGTCCATTCCCAAGGCACGCAGACTACCGGTTCCTGACCTTCGTCAGGCAAGCCATCCTGATCGGCATCCTGTGCCGCCATATAGTAGGCCCCCGCGCCCTGGCCCTGAGCCAGATCCGGGCCCACGAGTTCGAAGGTGCCGGTTACGATCCCGATGCCGACGATTTCCTCCAGGCTGGGCCCGCTGGTCTTCGTGAAATACTGGAGGAATGTCGCCTCGTATTTGTTCAGTCCGATCTTCACCATCAGCCCGCCGCCATACTTGATCTCTTCTAAATCCGGGTAAACGTCAATCAGCACGGGATAGGTATTCATCTGCTCAAATTCTCCCGTGAACCGTGTCTTCGCATCGTGCTGCGCCATCCAGGTACTCTTGATGATCATGTTACCCAATGGGGTAGGCACACTCGTAACCCAGACTCCTTGCGCCGGCCATTCCTCTGCTGTGAGTTGTTGGATCATGCCCAGGGTGTCGTAGCTGACCCAGCTCTCCACGAACTCACCGTTGGCGAAACGATGGATGCTGATCCCCGTGATCGCTATTTGCCTTCCTGTGGGGGGGATGCCCATAAACTCACCCGTGTGTGTGCCGCTCCATGTCCAGCGGACTGCTACCGTGTCCCCCTCGGCGATCAAATCCGCACTGATGTGGCTATCTGAGAAATAGGGCTCAAGCATCATACCAGACCATTGTTTGAAGCCCTCGGGACCCTTTACTTCCATGGGCCAGGCGGGATCATGCATAAGGTAGACGGCGGCGAAAACCTCGTCGATGACGTCCAGATTCTGCTGGTTCATGGCTTCATCAATCATACGCTGGACGATGGCCTTGTTCGTCTCCGGATCACCTGGGTCGCCGGTTGCTGCCGACGGCTCACCCCATGTGTAGTCTCCACGAGTCGGAGGCATCATGCCGAATTGTTCCATCACGCCCAGTACGTCAACACTCCACCACTCTTCCACGATCTTGCCGTCAGCGAAATGATCGATGGTGATCCCCGTGGCTGTCACTTGATTACCGTTGGGGGCTGTGTAGCGGTTTGTGAAGCGGCAAACTACCTTGTTCCCTTCAGCAACCATCTCATGAATCTCGGCATGAAAGTCCGGGAAGGCAGTGCGACTGTTGGCAACCTCTGCTCTATAGCTCTCGATATCGGTGACGTTGGGATAGTGGGGAACGTGGCTGAGGAAGTCGGCGGCGAAGATTTCGTCTGCTATGGCCAGGCCGCCTGTATTCCAGAACTCAACACGGCGTTCGACAATGGCCTTGTTTGCCTCTGTGTCGGCGCTGGCTGCTTGAAAAAACCCGCCTAAAGCCACTAAGAGAATGCAAGCTATTGAAATGTTCCTGATTTGTGGATACATTCTTAATCTCCCAAAAATTATCTGACATACTCTCTACTTCTAATTGTCCTGATGAACGAATCCAAGATGTCGCAAGTCATCTCATTTAGCACCTTCCTTTCTGCTCTAACCTTCGCAACTTTGACTGGGCTTTTCATTTCTCTGTTTTCCAACGAATTCTTATCGTTTCCACATACTTCTTCAGAAAAGTTTCAAAATCTTGCGCAGAATCTTCAAATTTTCTTGCCGAGCATCTAAATCCGGCGTGAGCCGGGCCTGAGTGCGGTAGAAGCCACAATTGGCGCTTCGAGTGTCATATGCTGGATCGTGAACTCTTGACCCCGTGATAAGTTCTTGACAATAATATGATTATGACTTAAGATAATAGCACCGTTTTTGGGAGACACCCGTTCAAAGCGTTTGTCTGAGCCGGTGACTATTGGGTTCTTTGGCTCACTCGGACGCCCGGAGCGCGAACGGCGGAGCAACTGCTAATGGGACGTGATGACTACACGGACATTGGAGGAACTGGAGAGGTGTTTCTGACCACGCATTGGTCCCTTATTCAGGGCGTGGATTCAAGCGGCGAAGATGGAAACCGAGCCTTGATTGGCTTGCTTATGAATCGTTATTGGAAGCCTATCTACTGCTATTTGCGACGTAAGGGCTACAACAACGAACAGGCCAAGGATCTGACGCAAGGATTCTTCCATGAAGTTGTGCTCGAACGGCATCTGATCGAAAACGCCGATGCAGCCAAGGGACGATTCCGCTCATTTCTACTGATGGCCCTCGACAGATATCTCGTCAACGTGCAACAAATGGAGACTGCTCGGAAGCGCATGCCAAAAGGAAGGCTTGTTCCACTGGACATGGTCGAGCCCCCTGAACTGCCCCAGAGTCTCATGATATCCGCTCCGGAAGATACGTTCCGTTACGCCTGGA
>JADHXR010000059.1 GCA_016782865.1 Phycisphaerae bacterium | reverse complement strand
GACCGACTCCAGAGACAAGGGGCCCGTCAGAGACGCCAGGGTGGAATTGGTTATGTCGCCTATCAAGGTCAGACTTCTAAGTTTCGGCAAACTGTTAAGATGCGCGATGTCCTCGCCCGTACAGCTCGAAAGCCCGCTGACAAACAGACGGTTCAATTCGGGCAGGGCCCTGAGGTGGCGCAGGGCTGCTCCGGTCAGAGAATCCGGTTGAATCATCAAATTCTCAAGCAAGGGCAGGCATTTGAGAAACGCAAGATCGCTGTCCTGCAACGGCAGCCCGGACAGATTCATGTCTTTCATCTTCTTCAGTCCCGACAGGTCCAGCATCAGCTCGTCGCCCGGGTCTGTCACGCCAGTGTTTCCTCGTGCCTTCACTGTCAGGTATTGTAGATTCGACAAACGGTTCAATTGATTTAGCCCGCTGGGGGTCACAGGGCAACCGAGGTGCAGGCTTTCCAACTGTTTCAACTTGCCTATTGACGCCAGACCTCGGTCCGTCACATTTTGGCCTGAGATCAGCAAATCCCTCAATCGGCTCAATGGCTCCAGAGACACAAGGTCTGCGTCGGACAATGCGTCGTAACCGCCTTCAAAATGGAGTTCCTCCAGAGAGCGGAGGCTGGCCAGATAGGACACGCCTGTCGGACCATAGTAGCCCTGCCTGCGATCTTTCAACCCGACGTGCAGGCATTTGAGATTCCGGAGGGTCGTCAGCGTTTTCATGCCTTCGGCCGATACATAACGAATCCCCTCGATGGATTCCAGGTTGGGCAGGGCGGCCAAATGGCGGACAACTTCATCGCCGTCAGGGGTACCCCACATAAACGAAAAGGCCACCTTCCTGAGATTCTTCAGGCTCCGCAAGTGGGCGGCGCCGGCAGGGGTAAATCTCGGACCGGCAGCGATGAAGTGCAACTCCTCAAGGTTCTTTAGTTTGCCTATGGAGGCAAGACTGGCATTGGTGAGACGACTGCAGGTTCCACCCCAGAGGCTCAGACTCTTGAGTTGCGTCAGGCCCTCCATGTATTTGATGTGTCGGTCGGAAATTGGGCTGGTGCCCCAGATACATAAACGCTCCAGACGAGGCATGTTCGCCAACTCGGCCAGGCCGGGGCCCCATATGTTCCCGGTCCGTATCCTCAGCCATCGCAGATTGGGGTGTTCCCCCACGTGTTTGAGGCCTGCATCGGTCACGCCCGTATGCAGGTCCAGGTATTCCAAAGCAGGCAGGTCCTTTAGGACAGCCAGGCCCCGGCTTGTGATAGATGACTCTCGGAGTTCCAGAGCCCGGAGTGAACATAGCGACCCGAGGTGCTCAAGGCCTTTATCGGTCACGCCAGTATCCGCCAGACTAAGCACCCGGAGACCCGTTAAGTGGCCGATCGGCTCAAATATCCGTGGATATGTGCCAGTTCTTCGGTACATTGCGGAGCTGATTGAAAGCCTAAACAAGTCATTGGGATCAAGTTCCGACAGCCCGGACAGATCCTTCGGGTCTTTACGGACCCGGTCGGCAACCGTCAGTCGGTGCGATAGAGGTTTCCGTGCACGCAGTTTTACCGACTCCCGCGGGCTAATCGCCAAGCTAACAAATAGTTGGACGTTTCGATCTTCGGGCACAAGCACATCGCCCTGTGCGGCGGCAAGGTACTCCCATATCACGGACAAGGTCACATGTTCAGGGTCCCAACCCGGACCGGAATCGGGCTCAAGGTAAAGATTGCCCGTGCATTGCCCGGATGGAAAGGAGAGGGTTCTGGTTGCGCCTGGCGGCTGGTTGGGCCTCAACAAGGTAATTTCTTCAGCTCGCAAGCCCGCGACAAGTCCAAAGATAACGAGCATGATCGCCCCTGCGTCAGTTCGCTTACGTATCGTGTTATTGGGGACCATCCTTAACTCCATCATGTAGTTTCAAAAGCTTCCAGAGACCCTCTACCTTGACCAGCCTGGTCGTAAGTGTTATCGTTTCACCCGGAGACCGGTTCCCGCCATCCAGAGAGACCTCCGTATGGACCGTGGCATTCCAAATAACCCCTGCGGATTCACCTTCTTCAACCACTTCGACGAGTTCTAAGGGATGGCCCAGGTAGCGGGGATACAGGTTGCTCACCGTATCTTCTGCCTCTTCGATGAAACAAAGGGTCAGTTTATCTGTCGCGGCTTGATCAATAAGGGATAAGACAGTGTGTACTGCAACAGCAGGCGTACTGAGGTCCGGGGTGTTGGCCTCACCGGGCGGGCGCCCAACAGACATGATTATAGGTGGAAGGGCCGGATTATTGCACCCTAAGATGCTGCCCAACGGCACCTGTGCACCGAACGAGGATTCTTCGCCATCTATTTGATCTAAGGATTGACTGTCCGGCTGTACAGTGGTTGATAGCCGCTGGAATGTGGGCGCCGATTTCAAGTGGTATATATAAGCAGTCATTGATATGACGCCCATGGCCCCTGTTACACCGAATATAACTTTGGCTGTTCTCGCTTTCCATAACGATGGCATAAGCGATACTCCCAACTATACTGTCGGCCTAGTGTCAGTAGGCGGTATGATGGTGACTACCGCAATACAGATACCTACACCGCTTCTCGCTGAACCGAACTTTCTGACGTTCTACTATCTGGCGATTCCCACATGTCTTAGTGAACGTTGCCACTGCACGCGACGAACCCCACTATACCACAATCTGGTCTCAATCTCAAGAATATTCCGACAGGACTGAGTTGGTGATGGCAGGGGCTGTTACCACCCGACAAAAAGTAGCCGCTGTGCCCGATGAGGTTGGCCAACAACCCTCCGGGCCGAACGTCCTAAACGACGCCGGCATTGTGCGATTGTACCAAGAAGCTGGCCGGCCAGGAACATTCCAGCCGGCCCTTCTTTCATTCAAACCTACACGTCAGCCTACAAGTCGCCTTCTCCCGACTAAAGCCATTTAATTAGTGTCACTTACAACTCCCGCAACGCGGGGATTCAAGCTGGCTAATCGACCCTGACGAGGAATAGTCCCTCTTTGGGGCCGAGTTCCAGCTTGTCGCCGACGGCCGAGCCATCATTTGCTACGCGGTCCTGGCTGCGGGAGCCCCGTAACCGCCTGAATGTCCGTCCCGGGAAGAGTTTGTCAAGATCAAACGCGTAAGGGCGCGGCGACGGATTCGCCAGGGCCAGCCCGTGCTCGAACTGGCGATAAATCGCGTCCGGGTGGGCGTAAGCCGTCACCTGCCTGATGCAGAGAGGTTCGGAACCCTCGATGACGAATTCCAGATCGACGCGGTCGGATTCGATCTTCGAGAAATAGAATCCCGAATCAAAGTCCTTGTCGTTGACCCATGTCATGAAGCGCTCGTGTGTACCCTCAGACTCTGATCCGACCGACACGTACATAATGCGGGCGACTTCCGGCCGATAGCCTTTCATCGCATCGCCGCGGGCGATTAAAGAGACAAACAAGTCAGGCCCGTCGCACGGCACGTCGGTCAAGCGAAAGCGAATTTCTCTGGCCTTTGCGTTTGCGGCTGTCACTTTCAATCCGTCGGAGCTGCGCTCGAAGCGCACGCCGTTGCCTGTGGGCTTGACTTGTCCTTTCAGCAGATCTGGCCGGCGCGTTGCCATTCGCACAGGCGGTCCCAGCGGTTTGCCCAGCCAGCCGAGCTTGTTCTCGGTTCCCATCCGGAATTCGTCCCAGATGCCGATAGGGGCGCCGCGTTCCGTTGGGGGGGCGAAGCTGTAGCACATCGCCGAGTCTGTGAAGACTCCGACCGCAAATACGAGGCGGTGCGTGCTGAACGGGACATCCGGTGGTTTCACCACTCCGGGCCTGCCCGTGGGCATGTTGAACTTGTGATTAATGTAATTTGCCAGGGGCGGGCGAGCGTTGCTATTCCAGAAGAAATGCCGGTTCAGCCCACCCGACCAATCCTTAATCTCGTGGTCTCGCAGATGGGGCCAGCCCTCGCTCTCGATGCCGTTTAGAATGCCGAAGGCGCGTTGATTACCCTCGTGCATCCCGTCGGCCAGTATGAGCGTGTCTTCTCCGAGCCTCTCTCTCAACTGTCGGCAGAACTCCACGACGCCCGCTCCGTACGCATTGAAGCCACCGTGCAGGCCGGCATCGGGTTTGCCGTCGGCATCGCAGTCGGCTCCCCTGACTCTGAGACCGCCGCCACATCGCCATTTCAAGACGTCGAATTCGAGCCCGTCGAAAGCTGCGAGTGTGCCCTCAGGTCCGAACAACTCGCCCAGATGCTCGGCAAGGACGTCGGAGCACGTGCGACCGTGGCTGTCGCGCGGGCAGCGGGTCGAGTAGTTGTAGTACCAAAGCAGATTATTGCGGTCTCCCCAGGGGCCTTCGGTTGCATGAGCGGCAGCATAACTCGATCCAGCCTCGAACGCACGCGGCTTCGTGCCGAAGCAGCCGCGACGAACCCGGATTGTTTTGTTTTTGACATCTACGGAAATCAGTTGCACCTGCTCGCTCCGGTGCCAGTCGGGTTTGCCGTCGGTATCGAGCATGCACAAACCGATGTCCTCGTTGCGGCTGCGGTAGCGCCCCATGTTGACCTTGAAAAGATTGGGCTTATCAACGCGAATATCCGTCATGCCTTGTTCGGCGCCGACATCGGCCAGAATCGTTGCTCCGTTGAAGTATATCCAGTGTCCCGCGAAGAACCTGTCCGATTCGTATCGTGGATCGCGCGCGTTGCCGTTGAAGTGGAGCAGGACGAGCTTGTCGCCGTGGCGCTGCTTGAAGCGCGTGAAAAACTCGATGTTTCGCACCGACCGTTCCGGTATCTCCTCATCGAGGACTTTGCCTTCGATTCCCATCAAGCGGTCGAAAGTACTCTCCCATTGCTCATAGGTGACGCCTCTGCGCGCCGCCATGCCCTCAACCTGCCGGAAGAAGAATACGCGAGGATATCCATCGGACAAGACCCTGAGCTTGCCTAAGTCACGGCCTTCCGCTATAGCAGCAGCGAGGCCGACTGCGACGATTGTAGCCGCGACCGTAACGTGATGGATACACCGCATTCTGCGATTGACGGTTCTTGCTCCACTTGTCTCTATCATTTGGCCTATTAAACGTATTCCCAGTCTTTGATCCACTGGTAGTGGGCCGGCAGATTTGCCCACGCCTTGTCCATGGCTTCTTCGAGTTCCTTCGCCTCGGCTACGTCCAACTCGCGTCGCTCTTTGACAGCCTTGGCCATATTATCCACCTGATGGGGGTTAATCATGCCCGGGATGGGAGCCGTGATGACCGACTTGCGCAGGATCTCACGGATGGCGTTGCGTGCCAGCCGATCGTCCTCTTCGGCCGTGGGACTGTCGGGAGAACTGTCGCCCTTAAAGAGCGAAGTGCCGACAAACGGTTTGATGCCGAAGACGCCTACGTCATTCTTCTTGATCGACTGGAAAATGCTGTCCTCGGGCAACATTTTGGTCTTGGGATTGTAGGGTGTGCAGACAACCTGAACGGTCTCGGGGTAGGTCTCGATCATCAGCTTGATGTGGTCACGGTCGTGAGATGACAAACCGGTGAATCGAACTTTGCCCTGCTTCTTGGCCGCCTCGAGGGCATCCATCATTTCGTCCACTTCGCCTTCGGTGTGTCGGCCGCTCTGCGAGAGCATCGTAATGCGCCAGACGTCCACGTAATCCAGCTTTGCCTCGCGCATCCCTTTGTCGAGTGTTCCCAACAGCGCTTTGCATGTGCGGAATTGTTCTTTCCTCATCTCCTCCTGGTACCACGAGAAGCCGAGATACATCGAGTCGCGTCTGCCTTTTAACGCTCTGGCATAGGTCACCACTTCCTGCCACGTGCATGCGTCGATGTAGTTAATACCGTTCTCGATGCAACTGGTGACCAGATCGCGGCGGTTCTTGACAAACCCTTCCATATCGAGTTTTGCACTCAGCCAGGCCTTGGTCTCGAAGACGCCGGGAACCATCTTGTCGACGCGCTTCCAGTGTCCGCCCAGGCATACGGCCGAGACCCAGAGATTGGTCTTGCCCAGTCGCCGATACTCCATATCAGGAGTGTAACTGCGGGTCTTCTCTTTCTTGCCGGCGTGCGTTTTCTGACTGCCCGCGGCACCGAGACCAACCGCCGCACCGGCAGCGGCTACTGCACCGTTGCGCATTAACCGGCGGCGACTCAGGTTATTGGCCTTGTTTGCTTGGTTCTGCTTCTGATCCATAGCTATCTCCTAAAACAAAACTGCATCTGTTACTCAGAGTGGTCTCAGCGACGCTGCCGAGTTTCAAAATAAACAGTATATAACAAATAGATAGAGTACACAACAATATTTATGTGTGTATAGGACGGCGTTGGCCTACTTGGAATAATCCGTCTTGACAATCGCCCGTTATGACTTTATGAATGAGCAAAAAAGAGGAGCATAGGCAACAAGACGATGTCTGGACGAAAGCGCACTCGACGCCAATTCATCAAAGACATAGGGGCAGCAGCGATCATTGGCGGGGTCTATTTGCCTAATCGAGACGTTCTGGGCGGTGCCGGCAAGCGCAACGTGCTCTTTATCGCAGTCGACGACCTGAGGCCTGAGCTGGGTTGTTACGGGCATGAACTTGTCCACAGCCCGAATATCGACAGGCTGGCCCGCCAAGGAATGCGGTTTGATCGGACTTATTGCCAGGTGGCTATTTGCAGCCCGTCACGTGCGAGCCTGATGACCGGCCTTCGACCCGACTCTGCGGGCGTGGTCGATAACGTGACTTATTTTCGCGATACCGTGCCCGATGTGGTGACATTGCCTCAGCATTTTCGCAGTCATGGCTACGAAACCGTCTACATAGGCAAGATATACCACGCTGCGATGCGCGACGAGGAGAAATCCTGGAGCCGCAAGGCTGTGTATGCGAAGCCGAGCTACCGGCGCGACGTGGGGGGATATCAACTGGCTCAAAACCAGGCCCTGGTGCAGCGCCGACGGGAAGAAGTGAAGCTCAAGTACGGGCAAGTCAAACTCGGCGGCCTGGCGTGTGGTCCGGCGGTCGAATCGGCTGATGTGCCCGACGATGCATATCAGGACGGACGCAGCACCGAGGCCGCCATTGCTACGTTGAGGCAGCTCAAAGGAAAGAAACCATTCTTGCTTGCGGTCGGGTTCCACAAGCCGCACCTGCCGTTTGTTGCGCCGAAGAAATACTGGGATTTCTACGACCCGAAGGAAATCGACCTTGCGGACAATCCGTTTGTTCCGAAGGACGCCCCGTCCGTCGGGATGCACTCATCGTTCGAGCTTCGCGTCCGACACGGTGTGCCCAAGTCTGGTGCGATACCCGATGATATGGCCCGCAATCTTATTCACGGGTATCTGGCCTGCGTCAGCTATGTGGATGCGCAGATCGGCCGGATAATCTCCGAGCTGGAACGGCTGGGGCTGCGAGATAATACGATCATCATGCTCTGGGGCGACCACGGCTGGCATCTGGGCGAGCACACGCTATGGGGCAAGGCGACGAACTTCGAGATCGCCACGCGCTGTCCTCTGATCGTAAGCGCCCGAGGCATGAAGAAGACCGGCGGAAGCAGCGACGCTCTCGTCGAGCTTCTCGATATGTATCCCTCGCTTTGTGATCTTGCCGGTCTGCCTGTGCCGGAACACGTCGAAGGAAGAAGTTTTGTGCCGTTGTTGGATGATCCCGGGCGCATGTGGAAATTGGCGGTGTTCAGTCAATTCCCGTGTCCGGCCCTTCGCGAGTGGGCCGCCATGCCGCTCTCGCCGGAAATGCGGGGGACATTCTTTGGCCCGCTGGTGCGCGGGGTTGAGCAGAAACTCAAAGCTGAAGCGCCCGAGCGATACAGCGAAGATCTGTACAACAACCACCTGATGGGCTATTCGATGCGCACGGACAGGTATCGCTTCACGATCTGGATCGACATTCGCGATCCGGACGCCGAGCCGGTGGCGGTCGAACTCTACGATCACCGCGAGGGCCCGGATGAGAACGCAAACATTGCCGGCCATCCGGAGAATGCACGTTTGGTAAGAAAACTGACGGTACAATTGAAGAGACAATTACGTATAGGAGACGAATAATGCCGAGACAATCAAGAAACATTGTAGTATTGCTGCTTATATGTGCGACCTCTTTCTCGCAGGGAGCGAACCGCGATTATGGCGTGATCAAAAACCAAAACAGCCCGCAGGCCAAACTCAAGAGTGTCGACCTGAATGACGTCAGGTGGACCGATGGATTCTGGGCCGAGCGGTTTGCACAGACGCGAGACGTCACGCTGCCGAAGCTGTGGGAGCTGGCGTCGGATCCGGAGATGGGACACGCCATCCAGAACCTGAGGATTGCAGCAGGGCTGGAAAAGGGGCAATTTGCCGGGACACACTGGCAGGACGCCTGGGTGTACAAGTGGCTGGAAAGCGCGTGCTACATTAACGCTGTTACGGGCGATAAGGAGCTTGGCGAGCAGATCGACGGAATCGTTGAAGTCATTGCCAGAGCGCAGCAGCCGGATGGCTATCTCGCCTCGCAAACAACAACTCGCGGCTGGCCGAGGTTCCAGGAACCCCATAATCACGAGCTTTACACTATGGGGCACTTGCTAACCGCTGCGTGCATCCATCATCGTCTCACAGGCAAGACTGAGCTGCTTGACGTTGCCCGTAAGACTGCCGATTACGTCTATGCGACATTTAAAGGACGCGATCCGAAGCTGGCGGATTTTCCCCGCAACCCTTCGATAATCATGGGAGCAGTAGAACTGTACCGCACGACCGGGAACAAGAAATATCTCGACATGGCGAATTTCTTCATCGACTGGCGCGGCAGCCGATATGGAAACGGCAGGCGCAACGCCTGGGGCGGGCCGCTAACCAACGGCAGCGACTTGAACCAGAACTGGCGTCCGCTTCGCAAGGAGACCGAAGTGGTGGGGCACGCTGTATTCTTCACGTATCTTTATGCCGGTGCGGCCGACGCTTATATGGAGACAGGTGACAAGACGCTTCTTGCCGCCCTCGAACGTCTCTGGACCGACCTGGTGACCAGGAAAATGTATGTCACCGGCGGGGTCAGCCCCGAGCACAAATCCCATCCGGCCAGGAGCTTCGAGCCCGGAAGACTTACCACCATCGTGGGCGACTCGATCCACGAGGGGATCAGCGCCCCCTACGAGCTGCCCAACGACACGGCTTATAACGAAACGTGCGGGCAGATCGGGAACCTGATGTGGAATTGGCGTATGCTGGCTATTACCGGCGAGGCCCGCTTTGCCGAGATCATGGAACGCACACTTTATAATTCGATTCTGTCGGGCATCGAGGTTGACAGCGAAGGCTGGTCATATACAAACCCGCTCCGCTGGCACGGCTCTGAGCACGTGCTGCGCAGCAACGACACGCATAAACGTGCGTATCCCGGCAGGAGAATGATCTGTTGCCCGACGAACCTGATGCGGACCGTCGCTTCCTGGCACAACTATCTTTACAGCGTCGATGAAAAGGGCCTGTGGATTCACCATTACGGCGGAAACGTTTTCGATGGCACGTTGGCTGACGGCCGGAAATTGAAACTCACACAAGAAACCGATTATCCGTGGGAGGGCAAAGTGCGCATTACCGTAGACGCCGTCGAATCCGGCGGGGCGTTCGGCCTTCTGCTGAGAGTTCCCGGGTGGGCCGATAATGCGAAGCTGACTGTTAATGGCGCGGCGGCGAAGGTTGCTTGCGTGCCAGCGTCGTATGCAGCCGTTGAACGAAAGTGGGCTGCGGGCGACGTCGTTGAACTTGAGTTGCCCATGCCGGTCAGGATGATCGTTGCCGATCCGCGCATTGAGCAGACTCGAAATCAAGTGGCGGTCATGCGAGGCCCGATTGTGTATTGTCTCGAATCTGTTGACGTGCCGGAAGGGGTTCGTTTTGAAGACATTTACCTGCCCGGCGATGCCGAATGGAATATCCGATACGAGCCCGATCTGCTTGGCGGTGTGACTTCACTGAGGACCAAGGCCCTGGTAATCGATAAGACTGCCAGGCAGGATATCGGAGGGTACAGCCAGGTGAGCGATGTCCAGGGACAGCGCGTCGATATCAGCATGATACCTTACTACGCATGGAACAATCGCGCGGAACCGAAGATGACAGTGTGGCTGCCCGTCAGATGGTAGCCGCCGGATCAGAGAGGAGATGTCCTGCCATGAAATCACGAATAGCTTCAAGATGCCACCGCGTTCTTGCGGTAATCGCCTGCTTGCTTGTGCTCAGTGCTGCAACGTTGGCTACGGGCAGGTGGCGGGAGAAAAGTTTGCCCGAAGCGATCAATATAGAGGGCGTTGTCGCCACACATGCTAATGTGCGCTACGGTCCGCATCAGCGCAACCTGCTCGATATATGGCTTGTCGAATCCGAGAAGCCTGTTCCGCTCGTGATCTTTATTCACGGCGGCGGATTTACGGGCGGCGACAAATCCAAGATATACAAGTCGCAAGAGATGCCGAGGTTTCTCAAAGCCGGTGTCTCTTTTGCGACGATCAATTACAGCTATCGAACTAATGAGCCGCGGGGTGTCCGGGCGTGCCTGAACGATTCCAAGCGGGCGCTGCAGTTTATCCGCAGCAAGGCGAAGCGGTGGAACATCGACAAGAAACGGATAGGCGCCTACGGCGGCTCGGCAGGCTCCGGAACGGCGACCTGGCTGGCCTTCCACGATGATATGGCCGAGCTCGACAGTCCTGATCCTGTGCTTCGTGAGTCAACGCGTTTGACGGTGGTCGGTGCACTGGCGACACAGGCGACTTATGACGTGCTGCAATGGCCCGAACTGCTGGGCTACACGCCCAATCCTCAGGTGTACGAAGCAGCACTCAAAGAGGCTTTGGCGTTCTATGGGCTTAGGAGTGTTGAGCAATTGGAAGGTCCCGAGGGCAAGGCCATTCGCGCCGATCTCGACATGCTCGGCCTGATGTCGAAGGACGACCCGCCATTATACGTATCGAACGGGATGAAGGGCGGGACGCCTGAAACGCGCGGGCACAGGAATCATCATCCGCTACACGCAGTAGCGCTGAAAAAGCGAGCCGAAGAAGTCGGAGTAGAGGCCGAGGTCCATGCCGAGAAGATAGGTGTCGAGCCGGCCAACCCTGAAGGGCTTGCTAACTTCTTCCTTCGCCACCTGGGAGCTCAGTGAGAAGAGAGAGAATAGAAACTGTTGTCAGCCGGCGTGATTTTCTTTGGGGCCTCGGTACGGGCCTTACGACGTTGGCGGGTGCATGCTGCTCGAACGCCGCAGAACGTCGAGTGGCAAAGGCTCCACCCGAGAAGCCAAATATTCTGTTGGTCGTTTCCGACGATCAAGGATGGGGGGACGCGAGCTGCTATTGGAAGGATACGGATGTTGAGACCCCGGTGATGGATGAAATCGCGCGAACGGGCGTCCGGTTCACGCAATTCTACGTGAACCCGCTGTGCGCTCCGACCAGGTCTTCATTCTTGACGGGGCAGTATTCGATGGAAAACGGCATGTGGAGAGGACCCTCGAAAAGCGATGAAAACGAAAGGCGGATACGCGACGATGTTGTTATTCTGCCTCAGTTTCTCAAGAGAGCTGGCTATAAAACGGGTATATTCGGAAAGTGGCATTTGGGCTATAGGAGACCTGATATGCCGAATGATCGTGGTTTCGATGAATTCTATGGCTTCCTGGGCGGGGCGCATCCCTACACTCCTACCGCTGCACAAGCATTGATGCACAACGACAAGCCGTATCGCGAGGATCTTCATCTGACCGACTACTTCACGGAGAAAGCTCTGTCATTCATCCGGGACTGTGCGGTTAAGAGGAAGCCGTTCTTTTGTTACGTTCCCTATAATGCCGTGCACGGTCCTCTCTGGCGCGCGGAGCAGCCCAAGCCTTCGGGCAAGAAGAATTGGCTGGAGCGATATGCCGAGAAGGGCGTCGATCAACCTCGGCGAGATTACAATGCCGTCCTCGGACACATGGACCGCAGTGTCGGCCGGTTGCTCGATCTGCTCAAGGACCTTGATCTGGAGGAAGATACTCTGGTAATCTACTTCAGCGACAACGGCGCGTGCCTGGAGACTGCCGAAACCAAAGCCGACTATCCGCGCAACAACGGACCTTTCCGCGGAGGGAAAGGCGGCACGTACGAGGGTGGGATCAGGGTGCCTTGTGTGATGTGGTGGAAGGGCAAGTTTCCCGAAGGTATCGTCTCAAATGAGCTTGCTATGCATTTTGATGTTTTTGCCACTGTTCTGGAAGCTGCCGGTTTGGATGTTCCCAGTACGAACGGCAGGAATCCCGTGCACGGTATGAATCTGATTGAGCATATACTTTCGGGCTGTATGGAACCTTTGCCTGAACGCATCGTTTTCTGGGAACTGGTCGGTAAAGTAGCTGCGCGAAGAGGCAGGTGGAAGCTCGTCGGTCAGGTCGAGAGTACGAGGGGGCGATGGCGACAGTTGGCGCAGCGGCTCGAGGACGCCGAGCTTCAACTCTACGATCTGAAAGAGGACGTAGATGAGTCCGAAGACCTCAGAGAGAAACATCCGAAAGAATATCTACATCTTAAGAAAGAACTGATCACCTTCTGCGAGAACGTCGAGTGACTGTCCCGGCCAGTTGAAGCGCCTGCTCCATCTTTGCACGGTTGCTCGAGCGCAGGATAGCTTCCTCCTTGTCGATATACCCGTCAAGGCACAACTGGGCGATGCTGTTGTCCATCGTGTGCATCCCGTAGCGTCGAGATGTCTCGATAATGTTGGGTATCTCGTAAATTCTGTTCTCGCGGATGCAGTTTCTTACCGCTGAGGTACAAAGCATTATCTCCGTACTTGGAACCATGCCCGGCTCATCAGCACGTCTGAACAAAGTCTGCGAGACGACGGCCTGCAGAGCATTGGCCAGCATCGTTCGGGCCTGAGTCTGCTGGCCGGCCGGGTAGATGTCTATAATACGTTCCATTGATTGCGACGTATTTGTTGTGTGCAGCGTGCTGAAGACGAGGTGCCCTGTCTCGGCGGCGGTGAGTGCGAAACTTGTTGTTTCAAGGTCTCGCATTTCACCGACCATGATGATATCCGGGTCCTGGCGAAGAATATGTCTGAGCCCCGTCGCGAAATCGGGACAGTCCGAACCGACCTCACGTTGTTCGATCATGCACTTGTCATTCAGCAGCCAATACTCGATGGGATCTTCGATTGTTATCACGCGCTTCCTGTACTTCGTATTTATCAGCCCTATAATCGAAGCGAGCGTCGTGCTCTTGCCGGCGCCGGTGTGCCCGGTCACCAGGACCAATCCACTCGGCAAATCGGCAAAATCCTTGACCTTCTCCGGAAGATGCAGCTTGTCAATTGACGGGACGCGGTCGCAAATCAGTCTGAAGGCAATTGCGATCGTATCGCGCTGATAATGAGCATTAACGCGGAACCGCTGGTCCGGGTCGGTGATGCTCGTCGAGAAATCAAGGTCTCTGGCCTGCTCGAACTTGTCGAACTTCTCCTGGCCTACCAGCGAGAGAAGGATATCTCTTGCGTCATCATTGCTGATAATCGGAAAATCCATCTCCATCAGTTCGGTATTCACCCGGACTATGGGCTGCATTCCAACATTGATGTGAACGTCACTCGCTTCGGTCCTGACCGCTTTGGCCAATATGCTTCCTATTTCAACCATCGTTAAACGCTCCTTCTAAACAACCTGTTCTGTGCCTGATACAGGCCTACTTTATCAGATTTCTCTTCTGTCTCTCTCCCATTGAGACGTAGACTCTGCCGTACCATCGAAAAGGACAGTCGCATCAACGGGTGGTTGGCCGAATCGTTCGGGAGGTGTCATGACCGTTGGATTTTCTCGCTCTTTGTCGTGTACATCGTATTTCTTGACGCCTTCTGCGGCGTAGCTGTTTGTGCCGCAAACCATGGCCGCGAAAAGCAGGCAAACAAGCATCTTCGTTAGTGTTGTCTTCATCGTTTACTCCTTTACTCTCAGTTGAATCAATACTTTGCATATAGCTCACTGCTCTGCCTACAGAAGAATCTCTTCCTTGATCGGGTCGAAGCGCGCGACCTTCTGGTCCTGGAGGCCGAGCATGCCCATCTGCACAGCGGTTTGCACTCTATACGCCAGAGGCATCGGGCTTAGCGTACCTTGCTGACGCATCCGGCAGCAGGCGAGAAAGGCTCGCCAGTACTCGACAAAGTCCTCGCCGTACCTAATTGCGAAACGCTGGGGCTTCTTCTTTGAGCCCTGCGCGGGGATGAAAACGATCTCGTTCTTTTCGACGGTCAGTGTCCCTTCCCATCCGCGGATGACAGGTATCCGTTGCCCCGAGCCGCGCGATCCCGTGCCGGGGTAATCGTTCGCCTGTGTCCCGAGCACGGCGACTGTGATGTTCTCGGGGTAATCGATGAGCATGTTATACGTATCGGGGATCTCCCGCTCCTGATAGCGTAGTTTGCCCCCTGTCGCAACTACCGTGCTCGGCATCTTGACACCAAGCATAAAGAGCACCGGGGTCAGACTATGCGGAAACAAATCGGTGGAAGGCCCGCCCGCGTAGTCTTCGTACATCCGCCATCGAAAGTACCGGCTGATGTCAAAGGGGCGCTTGGGCGCATCACCCAAGAAACCTTCCCAGTTTAGGTCGGAGCCCGGCTTGGCGTTCGGGTCGTCGATCCGCATCCCTCGCTCGCCCCAGTCACCGACCCGGAAGTATCCACACTCGGCGTGGACCGGTTGGCCGATCAGACCATCCTGGATCAGCTTTCTCATCTGCCACCACGCCGAGTCCTGCATACCTTGTGTGCCGAGCTGGAAGACCCGGCCGCTCTTCTTTACTTCTCCAGCCAGGCGTTTGGTAAGCTCGAATTGGCGCCAGTGCGTCACGGGCTTTTCGCAGTAGACGTCCTTGCCCGCGCGGACCGCGTCGATGGCGTGATAGCCGTGATGATGGTCGGGCGTTGCGATGCAGACGACGTCGACATTCGGATCATCGAGCAATTCGCGATGGTCCGCGTACCCTTTGGCTTTGTAGCCTTCGATGATCTTCTGCAGCCTGGGCCGATAGGTATCACACGCAGCGACGATGTCCACGTTGGCGCCCTTGCTCTTGAGGTAATGCACCGTCGTGAGGTGAGCGTTAGCCCGGCCACCGCACCCTATGAAGCCTACGCCGAGACGCTCGTTGGCTCCCAGTGCCTTGCCCGCGGATACGCCGGCGACTGTGACTGCCGCCGCACTTGCCCCGTGAATAAACTGCCGGCGTGTCAGTGCTTGACCGGACTTGTCCCGTGATTCTTGCTTGTCAGACATGACTTTCTCCTCGATTCGATTTGAATGAGATTTCAATTGTCCTCGACCCACCGGCGATAAAGCCGGTCGATTTGGCTATTCTCGACGGAGCCGTCCCAGAGAGCTACGGCATATCGCAATCTCAGCGGCTCGCCCGATGTTATCTTCAGAGGTTCTCTGTGGAGATTCATTGTCGCCGAGAGGTATGCGAAAGGTTTGGTCATAGTGAACCAATGCGTCGGATGACGCAAATTGTCCGCGTGACAAAACATAGCAACAGTGACAGGTTTGCCGTCAGCGTTAGCTGTTAATGCACACCACTTTGCCCGGACGAGATGTTCGTCACCTCGGACGATCTCGCCTGCCTTGCCGCTGGAATTGCGAAGCCGGCCGTCTGTGTCCATCGACTTGACAAAACGCATACCGAGACCGAAGTAATGCGAGCCGGAAAGAGTCGCCGAATCTTTCCCTGTCGGCACGGTGAAGCTGGATTGCCAGCTTAGGAGTGTGGCGGCAGACTCGTCCAACCGGGACACGGCGATTGTACGAGATTCGTTGAGCAGCAACTCATCTGTCTTCGGATTGACCCAGTCGAGCCGTTCGCAAAAGCTTCCCCGCGGTACGCCGCTGTGCGCGTTAACGGTCACGTCGCAAAAACTCTTGTGCCTCTGGCGTCCGGGTTCTTTCTGCTCTTCCCAGAAATTCAGGCCATCGACGCTGACGGCGTACATCAGAGCATGGTGATGCTGGTGGTCGGCGGGCGAATCGCGCAGAACGTTGATGCCGCCGGGCGTGAACAACTGCTGCACGCAGGGCTTGTAAGGCACGTTTCGATACCCGTAACGAAGCAACGCCGACGAGTCCTGGTGAATCGAGATGACATCTTCCTGAGTTGTGATGCGTATTGGATTTTCTGCCTGCGACGTGTTCGGCAGTGTCATAAAGGCAGCGACCAACAAAATGGCAATGGTGACACTCTTGAACGTTCTCATGACTGTCCTTCCTTGAAGTTGTTTTCAAATAAACCTATTTCGGGCCATCGTTCTTGTCCCATTGGTAATTCCACATGGCCATATACTCAGGGCCTGACAGAAACTTATCGTTCGTCTCCTTCAGCTTCTGAGCCAACATCTTTTCCAGTTCCTGCCGGACTTGGGCATACTCCGGATCATTACACAGATTCCTCAGTTGATGCGGGTCCATCTGATTATCATAAAGCAACCAGGGGCCATTGAGGTCGCGGGTGTAGGTGTAGCGTCGCGTGCGTACGCCGCGAAATTCCCGTCCGCCCCTCTGGTAACCCCACTGGTGAAACGGCACGGGGCACGAAATCAAAGCCGCGTCATTGTCCGCCGACTGCGAGCCTCTGATGACACCCGAGAAATCTCTGCCTTCGACCGATTTAGGGACGGCAAGGCCACTCAAGCCGAGCAGAGTCGGCATAATATCCGGCGTGTTGATCGGCATGTCGATTTCTTTGCCTCTCCTGCCATGCACAGCGGGGTAGCGTATCAAAAACGGGACCCGGACCGATTCTTCCCAGGGCTTTTGCTTTTTGGTCTGATTGTGAGAATACAGCATGTCACCGTGATCGGAAGTGAAGACGAAAATTGTGTTCTCTTCGATGCCGCAGTCTTCTATTGTCCCAAGCACATCTCCGATGCAATCGTCCAATACTGCGATGTGGGCATAATAACCGGCCAGCTCTTGCCTTGCCTTCTTCCTCAATGAGTTGGGAACGTTGGGAGGCAGAACAATCTTGTCGGGATCGCCGAACATCTTCCTGTATTTCTCAGGCGCCGTGTGATACGGGGCGTGGGGCGGTCCCCACGACATGAAAAGAACGAAGGGAGATTTGTTCGCGTGCTTTCGGACGTATTCCTGAGCTTCGCGAGTCTGGGACACGGCGTCGTAACCGTCCCAATATTTCTTGACGTCGGCGTCGCCGTAGTAGAGTGACTTGTTATAGTCATGTGTACATTCAAGGACCTTCCAGAATTCGAAGCCCTGCCTTCTCTCTCTGGGGATAAACGATGTTCTGCCGTGACCGTCTACATGCCACTTGCCGATGTAACCAGTCTCGTAGCCGGCCTTGCCATAGACCTTGCCTATGGTTGTTGCCTCCGGGTCCAAAGGCTTGTCATTGTAAAAAATGCCGTGAGTTAGCCAGTATTGGCCCGTGAGAAGGCTGGCTCGATAAGGGCTGCACACCGGACAACCCGACACGGCGTTGGTGAAATTGATGCTCTGACTTGCCAGTTTGTCGAGCTGCGGCGTCTTCACATCCGAGTTGCCCGCATAGCCGACCGACTGCACCCGCCACTGGTCGGCGAAGACAAAGACAAGGTTGGGCTGTCGCGCTGTGCTTTTTGCGTCAGCGTTTTGGGCGCGTGCCCGGTCTGATAAGGCCGAGCCGCAGAAAAGCGATGCCGCTCCGGAACCGGCTGACCGCAGAAACTCTCTTCTTCCAATGTGTCTTTTTTTCATAAGATCTTCCTAAACATTGTTTCGCCCTATCTGCTCTCTGCGACCGACGGGCATCGAGATACAATTGTTGCCGAATTTAAGATCTTTTTCAAGGCATTCATTCTAACGGTTCAATCCGCACTGTGCGAATCTGCCAGGGCCGAAAAGCAAGGCGTCCGGATACGGCCTCACCCTCACGGCCGGCGAGATCCACTTCGGTTAGTCGAACAGCTCAGGATTATTAGAAAGCAAATGGATCGCTTTTTCAAGCGTCTTTGGTGCGAGATTGTACTTCTTCTGCACGAAATAGGAGCGAGCCGGCATGTCATACATGCGAGCCTTCTCACCGGTGGGGGCGTATAGGGACCGCTTCGACCGGCCAATACGTCACTTGTCGTAATACTTTAGCGAAGGGGAGCATTTCGCTAAAGCGGTTCAGGGTTCACGGTTACAGGTTCACAGTTGATAGAAAAAGATAATCTTACCAGCCACCAACCCTAAACCGTGAACCTTCTAACCTGGAACCAGCACTTTTGCCGCACGCGGCTAAAGTGTTGCTATTTGTCGAATCTCCACAGGTCGATAGTGTGATCCTCGGTGTCTATCAATTCAACATGCCAGTCGAGGAAGAGACAATTGGCTCCCTTTCTGTGCCGAGCCGCGGCGACCCGTCTGCCTCTGGTTACGTCTGTTTCGGTACGGCCGGGCAGATGTTGTGGGGCCCATACATCGCAACGATTATTTCCGTCGTCGTTGGCCTTCTTTATAATGTGGCGCCAGGGGCCGTCCTCGTTATCGGCGAGAAAAATCGTAAACGATGGTTGTTCGCATTCACTCAGCTTCGAGGGCACCAGTATCTCGTGGCCGGTCATGTCTCTGTCATTGTCGAAGTCCCAGCCGTTGACGACGTAGCAGACGGTTTGCTCTTTGTCCGGATAGGTCGGACAGCGATAGATGTCAACCGTTCGGTAATCGTTGCCTATGGGCTTCTGGGCCAGAAGGGGCATAAAGAGTTGGAACCAGGACTTGCCCGTACCGCCGGCGAGGCCGCGGGGAACGAACTGATCGTAATCCTCGGCATACATGAAAGCCGCCGTGCCTATCGACTTGAGATTGTTTTGGCACACGACACCCTGGGCCTGCTTTTTGACCCTCTGAAGTGCGGGCATGAGTATCGCCAGCAGAAGCGCAATGATGGCGATCACCACTAACAGTTCGATTAACGTAAATCCTCGCGGTTTGCGCATAGTCACATTCCACCTTTCCTTCAAGTGAGTTGATGAAAGACAATACACAGCTATTATACCGGACGGCGGTGGCAAGTCAATGAAAAAGCTGCGGCGATAGGGCCGGCAGGGCGGGCGGCGCCTTTGTTAGGATTGCCATTGTTTTACCTTCTTGACTGTTAGGCTCTGTCGGAAGACTCGATCTGGCTTCGAGCGGCTTATTTTCCGCCTGACTGCATCCGGCTGCATCGACGATAGAACCAACATCGCCTGCTTCAGTTCCCTCGGCGTCGCTCGGGACAAGCTTTGCCAGGCGAAAAACCGCTCGCTCTCGGGCCGACGACGGAGTTTTCCGAAAGAGCCTAGTTCGATCTATCAGTATTCTCGAGATAGACCGGGCCGCCCCATTTGCCTGTGACAACGATGTCGAGATCTCCATCACCGTCGAGATCCACCACGGGGATGCTCAGGCTTGGGCTGATGTGCTCTCCGAGGGAGATGACATGTTTTCTCCAGCGGACGGAGGCGCCGCGTCTCAGTTCATACCAGTAAATGCCGAGGGGAGCATGGGCGTCCGGATCGCTGCCGTTGTGAGCGAAGAATCGTTTTCCCGTAAAGAGGTCAAGATCGCCGTCGTTGTCCATGTCGGCCAGTGTTATGCTGTGAACCTGGGACCAGGATTTGTCGATCACGTGTTGTTTCCAGGATATCTGTTCACCCTCTCGTTCTTGCCCATACCAGAAGATTCCGTGTGCGTGCGCCGAGCTGGTCACGATATCGTTGCGTCCGTCGGCGTCAACGTCGTAGACCCATATCTGAGGCGTATGCTCGGCTTTGCCTTCGGTAAGGCTGCCGACCGCCAGGGGGTGTTCTCGCCATGAGCCCTTACGCGGATCGGCCGGTCCCTCGTACCATGCGTCCGGCCTGACGATGTCGGGACGGCCGTCACCGTTTATATCACCGACACCTCCGCCGAAGAGGTTCTGATTCTCCGACACGTTGTGCCTGATCAATCCCCGCTTGCCGTCAGCCTTCACGCCGGCTTCGTACCACTTGGTATCTTTGGTGTGGGCAAGTATCTCGAGTTTCTTGCCGTCACCATCGATGTCCCAGAGGTCGCCGCACTCGTAGTTGCCGTTCTTTTCACCGAGGATGACGGGCCATTGCCCGCCTTCTGAGCCGGTGTTGCGGTGCCAGTCGATCTGCTTGCTGAACCACGAGCATGTCACCACATCGAGCAAACCGTCACCGTCAACGTCCAGCGGCAGATTCATAAAATCGTCCCAATAGCCTACACCCTTTTCATCGACGGCGTAGGTCTTGCCCTTCTCATCGACTCTGCCCTCGAGGGAGCGGAATTGGTGCGGCTTCCAGTTGGGGGCTTCATACCAGTAGGGGCTGGCGACGATATCGAGCTTGCCGTCATTGTTGAGGTCCCCAACGCTGCAAGCCTCGCTTCGGAACTTGCCGATACGATGAGTGACGAATTTCGGGGCCTTGCGCACTCCGACGCCAAGTGAGCAGCGCGACGGCACCAATACACCAGCAAACAACATGAGGCTAAGAATACAACGACTGTGCGTGTGATTGGGAGTGTTCATGTACAATCCTTATTCGATCTTGGCCGCGTTGGGATCCAGACTCAGCGGCACATTAATAAGATCGGGCATCACGGCGTTGGGATCCAGACTCAGCGGCACATTAATAAGATCGGGCATCACGGCGTTGGGATCGACAGCACCACTTTCTTCCTCGGGCTCTGCGTCTTCGAGCAAATCCGCGAGTTCTTTGGTCAGGTTGTTGGCCTTGTAGTCGGCGATCTCATAAATCCACGCCTGATGCTTCGTGGTAAATTTCTCTGCCTCGTCCCGGGCGAGCAGCTTGGCTTCCTTGGCTTTGAGTTCCTCTTCGGATTCGACGTCGGCGCCCTTTGTAACGGGGGCGGTATCGGTGAAGTTTGCCTCGCAGGCGATGTATGTCTTTTCATCCTGCTTGGCTATTCGCAGCGTGTACTCGGTCGAATCTTTGAGTTTGCAGACGTAGTGTCTCTCGAAGGTCATATCTGCCGGTTTCTTCTTTACATCGTCGAACCTCAGGCTCGTCAAAGCTGTAAGAACGCTCCGACCGTCACTTTCCTTGAGTTTCTTGCCTGCCGGCGTCTCGACCAATACGATATCGTCGCTGTCGCCCTCTTTCTTCAGTGTGAATGCCCCGTCGGGCGAGCCAACTGTTACCGATACGATCTCGTCGCTCTCTGCTGAGATGAGTTCCTGCTCGATGTAGGTCATGGCTCCGTCGGCGATCCACGGGACATCCGACGCGGCCAGGACCCTGTTGCTCACGGCGCTGTCGCTTGAGAGCAATCTCACGTAAGTACCCTGACCAAGCTCTTCGGTCTTGCCCACGACCACGCCGGCCAGTACCGCCGAATTCGGGTCGGCCGTCTTGAAAAACTTCACTACCGTGCGCGCCTTGTCCTCGGTTACCTCGAGATCTTCGTGGTTCTTCGAATCTTCGGTAATGAGCTGTGTGGTCTTGATTTCCAGGCATTTGGAGATGAGACTGTTCACTTCGCTTGTCTTGGCGGGGTAGCCGTCCTTGCTGTCGACAACGAAGCCATTGCCCTGGCGTTTGAGCGTCACCGCGTCGTCACCTTTGCCTAAGACAATGGCTCCGATTCCTGCCGGGTCCAGACCCTGAATGAGGTAGGCTGGCTCGTCTGTTCGTATTGTCCGCCTGTTCGCGAGACGAGACTGCACTACAGCCCACAGCACCATAAAAACCGCAACAACAGCCAATATCGTAAGTTTCTTATCACTCATCTACAAGACTCCCGATTTATTGTTCAAACCAGAAATTCGAAAACAGACTCTCGAAACAATCAAACCTCGAATTGCCGAATGACTTAAACGTTTGGAATTTTGGATTTCTGTCATTTGAATTTGTTTCGGATCCATTCGACTTCGCTCAGGACAGGTTTAGAGTTTAGTGCTTCGTGCTTTCTTCTCAAGCATCGCTTGCATGACTGATATAATGTCTCTTCCGCACGCTTCGACACAGACCCAACGCGACTGCAATGACCAGTATGACCAGTGGCGCGCCGAGCATGTTGGCCTGGCGAAGCTTGTTGCCCAATTGCTCGATCCGCTCGCGTCTGGTCATTCTTACCTGACGCAACTGGCGCTGGGCCTGGTGGATTTTCAATTCAAGCTCCTTCTTCTTCAGCACAATCGTGCTGCCGATAACCTCTTCCTCGCCCTGCTTGGCCGTGGTGAGAACGTTTTGCAGCTCCCCTTGGAAGCCTGCGATCTGCGTATTGATCTTGTCCACCTCCGCAGCCGTTTCTGCTTCGGCCTGCTTTTCAATATCGTCGACCACTTTAAACGGCCGCTTGAAGTTGCCTCTCGACCTGATCGAAGCCAAATCGCTCGACCCGCTCAGGTCCTCGATAGCGTTCAGCATCAGAGTGCTATTGTCCCCGACGACCATCTTGCCAAAGAAGGAAGTCTGGTAAGCTATCGCGTCGCTGATAAAGTCGACATCAGAGAAGACGACAATCGCACAATCTTCCTCAGCTTCGGTCAGACCTGCGACTTGCGTGGTTGTTGTCACCGTCTCGTTCGGATCGTTCGGATCGGGAGACTCACTTTCAACCTCGATACCGTCGGGAAAGCTGCTCTTAGGACGTCCCGTGACCAGATAGCCCATCGACACGGGCTTGGCGCCATCGACGAATTTCTTCATCAAACTCGGGCCGTCCAGGAACATCAACTCGTACGGGCCGCTTATAGTAAACGTGTTGCCCCTGCTGCTCGTTGTGACAAGAGGCGTCCGCTCGATGCCAGGGCTCACATTGTTGGCGTCACTCGAATCTGCGACCTCATTGAGCACGCCGGAGAACAGAAACCTCACATTGTTAAGTTCGGCCGTGACCACATGGTCCTTTGCGAAACAACTGCCTTCCGGCGTCAGGCCGAGATAGCCGATGATGTTCTCCGGTCTCTGGTTGGCACGCATCGAAGCCTTCAACGCCAGGTTTCTGTCCCCGGCAAATGTGCTTGCGGGCATTTCAAGCCCCCAGCTCTTCAGAAGCTTGTTCAACTCCGAACTGCTCGAATGCTGCATCTGCATCTGCATTTGCATACCCTGCGGCGGGCGGTCCATGAAACAGTGAGGATCGACGCATACGATTGTCCGGCCGCCCTTGAGAACGAACTGGTCTATCGCGAACAATGTCGGTTCAGGCAAACCCTTGGGATGAATGACCAGCAGAATGTCGATGTCGTTTATGTCGTTCGTGTCTGTGGCCACAGTCTCGACTTCATATTGTTTGCGCAACTGCTCGACAAAGGTCCACGCCGGTCTGGGCTGCTGGCCCTGTCTCATCATCATCTCGGCCATATACCCGCTGACGTCGTCACCCATTACAGGCAGCGAGCTTAGCACGCCTATCTTTCGCTTCTGGCGCGTGACTGCGGTGTCTATCAGGTAGCTCACATCGTATTCGACAAAATTCTGCCGCTCGGGCGAGAAAAACGGTATGGCCTTCTCGACCCCGAATTGTGTCTGCACAACCAGGCCGAAGAAGAAGCTCTCCTCTTCAGTGATCGGGAATCGCTGCAGGCCGTATTTCATCGCCTGTGCCTCGTCGTCGGAGAAGGGCCGCGGATCGACGATCTCCAGCTCGACCATGCCGTTAGAGGCCGAGACGTATTCTTCCAGCAAAGCTCTTACGAACTCGTAGTAATTGTTGAAGAATCTGATCTGGTCCGGCCCCTTCAACGCGGCGGTCTTCGCATAGTACAGCTTGGCTGTGATGGGCTGATTGAGCTTGCCCAGGATTGATTTTGTCCCGTCAGAAAGCGTGTAAAGCCGCTGGTCGGTAATATCAAGTTTGAGAGATTTTCCAATGTTCTGGGTGACGCTTATCGCAGAGAAAATAATTACCAGGACAAGGCCTGCTCCAACAATGGCTCGTATCGTTCGGTTCATTATCTTGCCTTCCTTTCATCCAAAACAATAGTGCAGGCGGCAATCCACCCGACGATCAACAGTACGAAATACGAAAGGTCCCCAAACCAAAGCAGTCCCTTCTGAATCGACTCGAAATGCGTCTGAAAACTCATGCCCTCTATGGCCGAGACAAGTCCGGCCGGGAGGAAAGTCGAAAGGTAGTTTAATGTTGAAGGCATGCCCGCGAACACAAGCACGGCACAGGCGACCACTGACAAGACGAAACTGACCACTTGATTCTTGCTCAGAGCCGAGAAGAAACAGCCGATAGCGAGAAAGCCGCCGGCCATTAACAAGCTGCCTAAGTACCCCGTTATGATCAGACCGACATCGGGGTCACCAAGGTAGCTGACCGTTATCACCATCGGAAAAGTCAGCGCGAGTGCGATCCCCAGGAAAAGCCAGGCGGCAAAGAACTTGCCCAGGACCGCCTGTGTTATCGTTATCGGCAGAGTCAGCAGCAGCTCGATCGAGCCGACCTTTCGCTCTTCGGACCAGAGCCGCATCGCCGTCGACGGCACCATGAAAACGAACAACAGCGGTAAATTCTTGAAAAAAGCTCCCATATCCGCCTGCCGCATCTCATAGAACCCTTCCTTGAACGCGAGGTATCCTGAGAAGAACAGGAAAATCACGAGAAACACATAGGCGACAGGTGTCGCAAAGTAGCCCTTTAATTCTCTCTTGAACACTGCCATGAAACTATTCATTTATTATGCTCCTCAACAAAAGTGCAACTGCACGCTTGTCATTCACACAGTAACCCTTTATGCGCTCTTAGCGCTCTTGACGGTTTTGGTTGTGGTGATTTTGCGAAAGACGCTATTGAGACTGCACTGGTGCTTTTCCTTCAGGTCCTTGGGTGTTGAATCCACCAGTACCCGGCCTTTGGCAATGATTATCGTTCTCGTGCACACGGCCTCCACCTCTTCGAGGATGTGGGTCGAGATAATAATGCACTTGTCCTTGGCCATCTTGTTTATGAGCTTTCTGACATCATGTTTCTGGTTGGGGTCCAGGCCGTCGGTGGGTTCGTCGAGAATCAGCACTTTGGGATCGTGAATGAGTGCCTGGGCCAGCCCGACACGGCGTTTGTATCCCTTTGACAGCGTATCGATGGTCTGATGGTATACCGATTCGATCGAACAAGCCGGAACCACACGGTCGAGCGCCTGCTTGCGCGCCCTGCCCCTGATTTCTCGGGCGTCGCAGACGAAGTTCAGGAAGCCTCCCACCGTCATCTCGCTGTATGCCGGCACATTTTCGGCCAAATATCCCAGCGACCTCTTGACTGCGGTCGGGTCCGTCAGAATGTCATGTCCGCATACCGACGCCGTCCCGCTGTCGGGCTTGAGAAAACAGGCCAGGATTCGCATCGCGGTGGTCTTGCCGGCGCCGTTAGGCCCGAGCAGACCGAGAACTTCTCCTTTTTCGACATTGAACGATATACCGTCAACAGCAACGACCGGCCCGAAACGGCGTCGAAGTTCTTTGACTTCTATCATATCTTTCTCCACAAAACACAGAACCAATTTTGCCCCGCAATCCAGCCTAACTGCTGCGGAGTTGTACAAATCTACTCAAAAAATCCCGACTGTCAAGACATAACTGGACAAAAGCAGATTTCAAGTTTACTTCTGGCGACCTGCTTACGTAGCTGCAGGGCCGGACAAATCTAAGCGAAAATTCTTGACAGTCAATACCTTCGCCCGCATCATTTTGTTCGAAACTGTTAACCGCAATATGATTGAGGACTTATGAGCCGGATTGCCAAAGTAAACTTCACAGACTATTCGCGCAGCATCGCCAAGGCCCTCGATTTGCTCGGAGCCGCCGATCAGTTGCCGCGAGACGGACTTATCATCATCAAGCCGAACCTGACAAATTCTTCGCCTCCGCCGGTCACAACGAGCGTCGAAGCCGCCGAGGCGGTCTACAATTACTGTAAGGCCCATACTAAGGCCCAAATCGCCATAGGTGAGGGCTGCGGCAGCGGGGTAACCGCCGACATCTTCGCCGCTCTGGGATATGTGGACCTGGCCGACAAGCTCGGCTTGGAATTGATCGACTTCAACGACGCTGAAACGACCCTCCTCGAAGACAAAGATGCCCTGCAGTTGAGACAATTCCATATACCGTGCATCGTGCGCCAGGCGTTCGTAATTTCGCTGCCGGTGCTCAAAGATCACAGCTTCACCAAGACGACCATTGCGATGAAGAACATGTTCGGCATCGCACCGGGGGAATTCTACGCCGGCGGATGGAACAAGGCCCAGTTGCACAGTCCCTCGACGGACAAATCCGTCGTGGACATCTGCCGATACAAGAAGCCCGACTTGTCGGTGGTGGATGCCTCGGTTGCGCTGACGGGGATGCACCTGTCCGGCACGCCAAAGAAACTCGGCCTCATACTCGCCGGCTTCGATCCGGTCGCGGTCGATACTATCGGCAGCGAGCTTCTGGGACACAACCCCAAAAAGCTGCTGTACCTGACCCTGTCCGACGGCCTGCACGGCCAGATGGACAATATCGAGATAGTGACCGGCTGAGCAGCGCTATTGCCGTGCTTCGAGGGTTTCGCGACCATTCCGTCATTTCGGCCGAACAAAGCAACACTCTGTAATTTCGACCGAGCGAAGCAACATTCTGTCATTTCGACCGAACGAAGCAACATTCTGTCATTTCGACCGAGCGAAGCAACATTCTGTCATTTCGACCGAGCGAAGCGAGCGGAGAAATCTACTCAAACACTCAAATTAGACTTTCCCTATGGTTGTCCTGATTTATGAAACGCTGTACTAGGGAGGGGGCAGCTCCAGCCAGACTCCGCGAAAAGTCTTCTTCGCCGGATCTGCGAGGTATTTGTTCTCGCACGTGCCGTCTTTTCGGTACTCGCCATCCAAACACTCGTGCGGGCCGGTGACTTTGATGAGCAACGATCCGTCGTCGCTGAGAAGCAGGAACCTGCCCGAATTCGCGAACGGCACCAGCGCCTCGGGTGTGAATTTGCTCTTATCCCAACTGAGTTCACCCACCTTCACCGGTGGGGCGTTCCTCTGACCCGACCAGCGATAGAGGGCATACTTGTCATCCCCATCAGAGCTTCCAGCGACAATGAAGTACGCGCCGTGGGCGCGGGAGTATTCCATGCTCCTTACCCCCAGCCCCGCCAAATCCCACAACATCGGCTCGCCGAAAGCCGGCGCTGCGCGCCGCTCGACTACCCGGTCGGCATTGCGCAGCGGCGCAACAATCGCTCTTGAGCCGCGGCTTGCCCTGTCAACTACCCTGGGATTTCTAAAGCCGATGTAGATTGTCTTGCCGTCCGGCGAGCCGCAAAGCGCCTCAATGTTAAGCCCATCTTCCTTCGGCGCGAGCTTCTCGCGGTCTTTCTTCTTCAGGTCGCGTGCGTCAAATCGAGTTGCTTTGGCCAACCCGAGACGATCGGCGGTTCCGGTTCTCAGAAGCTCATGGACCAGCGTCCTACAGGGCGTCCCCACCGGCTGCACGGTCACGCTGCCGTCATTAACGCGGACGTCGGTAGCGAAAAAACGATACCGGTTAGGCCTGATCTTCCCGTCCTTATTCCTGCCGTGCGATGTAATCCAATAGATGCGCTGGCCGATCATCGTCGCCCCCTCGATATCCGCCTCCGGATACTCGGGATCAATCCCAAGAAACGCCGTCAGATCGTATGAAGAGACAGGTGGTCCCCCTTCACCGGCCCGGTAAACCCTCAGCACATTGTTCTCATCGTCGGCGACGATGAACATATCCTCGGCTATAGCAGCCGCAGCCGAAGCATCGCTCGCCCCGCGAAAAACGAGTTCTTCCCCCAGTGGCCCGGCACCGCCAGCAAAACTCGCCGCCCCGCACAGCGAAACAAAGAACAAGACTATGCCAATGGCTTTCATCTGAAACTTCCAAAAAACCCATCAAGAACGCAGTTCACCACAATACTAACTGAAAACTTCGGCATTTTCAACAGCCCCAACGTTCCTAATAGAATCGTAACAGCTTCCCCGAAAAAGCCAGTGGCTATCCTGAAGAGTGTGATCTTTACATTCATTCGCCGAAGGCGCGAACTATGCATTAGGCTTGATCTCACGAAAGACTTTCTCAATGCCAGGATTTCTAGTATTGCAATTTACCCTTACATAGTAGGTATGTCCTGTACTGAGAAAATGCTCGGAGAATATTATGTCAACATTTCCTTGATATTTGCTATGTTTGGAGATGACTTCATACTTGTATTTCCAAATTCTCTGTACAAGTCTTTGGCTTGTGATTATCCTGATTGTGATGCGTTGACCGTTCATCTCAACGCTTCCGACCTTAACCGACTTGTCAGTTTTCTTTCTTCTTAAGCTCACATGAGCCAGGGGCTTGTTTGAAGGCATCCTCGCAGATGCTCGAGCGAGCCTGTCGACAGCCTTGTTGTGCTCGCTCCTCGAATGGCCCTTTACCCACTTTATCTCAACAAACATATGGATCTTTTGAAAGCACCTGACAAGTTTCTTCCACAGATTTGCATTGAGAACTGGTCTGCCCTCGCGAGTAAGCCAACGAGTATTCGGCCATTCAAACATAGCTTTCTGGTAGTTATCAACGACATATCGTGAGTCGGACTGGATCACGACTTTACCGACATTGGGCGGCAGATCGAGTTTCATCGCCTCCTTTAGCGCCACAATGCACGCGTAAAGTTCCATTTCGTTATTCGTCACACTCTTGTGTCCTGCAAATTCGAAGTCCCGGATTTCTTCTTCACCGGAAGAGTTGATTGTGACGAATCTAACACCAATTCCTCCGGCTCTTGGAGAACCCAATGAGGAGCCATCGGTAAAGATATTCAGCACATTCTGTTCTGTACTCATTATGGCATTTCCAGACTAACAGCGCATAGGATGAGTTGTCGCCCATGCTGTCATTTCTGTCACCCAGCCAATTGTTGAGGACAGCTCTCATTCTCAGAGCACTGCCTCAAATCATTAACGAATGGGTATCCTTAGGTTAGATAGGGACGTTTATCGATTTCATGCATTCAGTTCTTCTTCAATTTCTATACCTCTTTGGTGTCCCTTTTTTCCTTCAACCTCATAAACTCGTGAACGTTTCTAATAATTTCCTGTCCCTATTTCTTCCGACCGAAGAACGGGTCTATTTGATCGCTTTGTGTTTCTTGAGAAACGTATTGATGTCGCCAGTAAGAACGGCTTGTCCGATAACAAGTTGCACTTGACTCCTGAGATACTGAAGAACTTGCTCCAGAACTTGAGAATTGGATATACGCTCTTTTGTGCCATCTGACTTCGTTACCCAAAAGGCACTGATACTTGTGTCGTCCTTTAGTGCCTTTAATGCACTTTTTATATAGGAAGGCAGGGGTGCGAGCTTGCTTGCTACAAGTCCTATGACAGCGCCAGATTCGATATCGATCAATGGACCTCCTGAATTACCCGCATTGAATGCAGCATTCACGACAAAACGCCCGACGGTCTTTCCGGATGGCGACCTTATCACATCCTTTCCGGAAAGGTAACCAACACTCAGCATGGGGTGTACCCCATGATACCCGGCGGGGAAACCCCAAGTGGAAACCTGGGCTCCTACCGAACATCGTTCCGCAGTAGCAAGAGGAAGTGCCTTGGCTTTGATGTTTCTTTTTGGGATCAACATGGCGATGTCCACATCGAAATCAGCAACGATTTTTTCTACAGAGATTCTCTTGCCGTCTGCCATCAGGATGACGACGTCGTTGGGATCTGCTCCTTCTATCACATGGGCTGCAGTGAGGACGTTGCCACTAACGTGAAGAAATCCCGTCCCCATTCTATTTTCTTTCGATATGATGAGTCTGAATACTGATTCGGTAGCGATGGCCCGCATACGCCCAGCTGAGTCGGTCGCCAGGGGTGCTGAAACTTGGATTTGGCTGCCACCCACTTCTGACATGCAGACGGTCACAATCCCGACAAGCAAGGCCACACCTATGACTATGACGGCGATTCTCTTCGATTTCATCATATATCTCCTTATGTACAAAATCTCGGCTGTTTATTTGTCCAGGACGACCGGCGGCTTCTGGGCACTACTGAAAGCCGTTATATAGAAGCCCAAATCCAACGTGTCCCGCCTCATTGTTCGCTGGGCACGAGTCTACACTGATCCGGTGGGATTTTCAATCACAAATCCCGAATTCCGAGTTTTCAGACATAGCCGGGCCTTCTACCTTGTAATAAGGCGTGTTTTACGGACCAAATGTTGACAACAAAATGTGAAAAGAAGCAAAAATTCTTCAGAAAAAGTGAAAAGAGAGGAAGAAGCAAGAAAAGATAGCGTTTAGCTGGTGCTTGAAAAGCTTTTTGGGCAGGATTTACAGGATTTTCGGCGATTATTGATAATAGGAGGCAATCAGGGAAACGGCATTAGATGCTTCCTCTGTCATGCTCGAATCCCTTCGCTCTTAATGGCCCTGTGAATGGCGAAGCGACCGGCCTCGAAATCCCTCTCTTCGGCGAAAAAGAAGAGAACGACCGTGCTATGGTCGAGGCTGATGTCTGAGCCTAACCTGCTCGTTCTCGAATGCTCCTCGAAACGACTCGGAATCTCGTCGAGAACAACGGCGATGTCGATATCGCTGTCCGGCGCCAACTGATCGCGGGCCGCAGAGCCGTACAAGTAGACGCCACGCAGGCGATGCCCGTAGATATTTTGCAGGTGCGTGCGCGCCTCAACTGCTATTTCCATTGCTTGTTCTCTTGTTGCCACCACATTATCATCATATCTTCTCGAGAAATTTCATTCAACAAAAAAACAAAACAGGAAACCAGGCTAATATATAACTGATAGCGTTTAGCGTTTAGCGTGCAGCGTATAACGGATAGGAAAAGGCAAAAGGGAGGCAACGAGCGTTGGAATATTGAATATCGAACAAGGAACATCCAATATCGAAGTGTAACTTAGTCGGTAGGATGGGCAGGTTTCCTGCCCATGCGGCTTGGCGCGCATGAGATTACTCGAAGTCATCTGTCTTATCGAATCCGGGCCGGAGGAAGGATCGGGCGTTGGGGAAGGATGCGTCCACTTGTTTCAGGAGGTGCTTTAGTGTTGCCAGCACGTGGAAAATGCTGCGTTCCAGATCGGGAAGGTGGGACAGGAGGGCGGCCCAGGCAGCGGCGGAACGCTCGATGCCAATGATTGCGACTTTGGCCGAGCCGTCTGCGTCCTTCTGGATGCATTCGAGGTCCTCAAACTCGTCGCAGATCGTTCCGCTGGCGGCCCGGCAAAGTTTGACGTATATTTGGTGGTGGTACCAGCGAACGACCTCGATACAGTCGTGGATTCTAACCGCGTCGTCGTCGGGACTCGTGCCGGGGATGTCGGCCTGGGCCAGCGACTCCAGTTCGTCGCATTTTGCTTCGAGCAGCCATCTGTTGGTCTCAAACCAGTCGTCCACCATCCCGACATACTTCATTGCGGCCCGGCTATGGGGTTGCTCTTTGGCCATTTCGTGGATGCGTTCGGTTTGTTGAGCTATCTCAGCGGTGTCAATCGCGTCGAGATCGATGCCCATTTCCTTCGCCTTCTCTCTGGCCATATCGAGCGTGGCCGAGAGCATCCCGCCCAGCTTGTCCCAAAAGGCCTGGTTACGGATATCCCGCGACTCGGGGCTGTCGAACTCCTGCTCACTCAGCGCATAGTTCATACACCGCGACGTAAAAACGCAGCGCTCACACCACCGGTCACAGTAATTGTAAATCCCGGAGATGAATCTCGGATCCTCTGCGAGTTTTCTGATTCCGTCTTTGTCCATTATCTCGCACACTACCACAACGTCGGTTTTATCTCAAGAGGCCAGAGGGATATCTGGCGGCACCATACACATTTCTTTCTTGATGCTGTGTCAATCAGTGTTAATCCGTGTCTTATTCAAAGAGAAGGGGCCCATACCGAATCAGTCGGTATAGGCCCCGAATTGGCTAATTGCTTGTGTCCGTCTCCTTAGAGCGGGGTTTACTGTCCGGATCGGTTTAGCTGGATATCGTCAATGTATACGACGCCTGAACCACCGGCTGAGATATTGTTCTTGTCGCCTAAACCGATGGAAATCGTGTTTACATTGGTGAGGACCGCGCCCTGGTCGGCAAATGCCTGCAGCGGAATGATCCACTGCGTCCAGGCGGGCGTCTGTGCTGCTGCGGGGTCATCATGATACTTGGCCGCCGTGCCGTTTAGAGCGATATACATCGGCTCGGCAGCATTCGCCGCTTCGCCTCTGAACCAGAGCGACAACTCAGTGACGCCGTGGGTGGTCCAGTCACGCGGGGAGGCCAAAGTCAGGGTCGCTTCAGAGGTCTTCATGTTGTTTTCGTAGGAATACGGCATCGACTGGGCGCTGCCGTGGACGATAGTAATCTCGGCATAAGGCGGCATGTCATTTCCGACCAGGGCACCGTTTGTTGTGGTTCCGAACCCGTCAATCCAGTTGTCGAATATCCTGCTGGTCCCGGGTTCACCGGGGAGCGGATCGACGTTGTCGTAGGATTCGAAATCATCCACGAGAAGGAAGTCTGCTACCGTGAAGGTCCAGACTCTGCCCTTTGTAACGCTGCCGTCGGTGTTATTCTCGTCGATGCGCCAGTAGAACGGCCCGGCACCCCATTCGAGGCCTTCGGCAGGAGTGAAGCTTGTTCCGGTCTGGCGGCCGCGATAGATGCCTGTCGTATCAGATGCGTCCGCATTCTGCACGGCATCCGCATCGGTGCCGAAGTAGACTCCATGGCTGGACGCACTATCACCGGGCGAGAAGCTAAGAGGCGCCACATTATCGACATCCGGCGTCGAGCCGTCGGACGGACTCGGAGCCCATGCAAGCAGTGGATCGCCTCGCATGACCAGCACGATCTCTTCTTGTGTCAGGGCTCTGCTGTAGATGCGAATGTCGTCCACCTCACCCGCAACCGCCGAGCCGCTGCCTCTGCTTCCGTTGAATCCGCCTGCTTCGGAGTTGGCGCCGATGAAGCCAAAGCGAGTGTTGCCGGAGCCATAGGTCGGGCCTCCGGCTGCCGAAGCCTCGGCCATACCATCGATATAGATGGTCAGCCGTCCCTTATCGTATACGCCGCAGATATGGTGCCAGGCGCCGTCGTCAACGCGAGTGCTGCTGCCGTAGTCAACCTGTCCGGAGCTGGTCATCACGTCCCAGCCGACCTGGCCCGGCCCGGCGCCGTTGCCGTTGATCTCCAGGCGATAGTACTCGTTACGGTCAAAAGATATGATGTACTGGTCCGCAGAACTGTTTGTGCGGACCCAGGCGGAGACGGTAACTTCGGTCAGACCGGTAGCAGCATAGCTGAGGTTCTGAATCGCCCCGTAGCTGCCGATCGTGAGTCCGGCGTCGCCGAGTGCGCCGGGAGCGACCCATTGTGAGCCGACAAGTGTTACGTGATTGCCGTTGCCCGACCAGTCGAGAGCAGTCGTGCCCTCACCTTCGTCGAGCATCCACCATGCGACAAGATTGGGGTCGCTGTGAACGGGTATCACCGGTTCCGTGGTGAAACTCCAGACGTCGCCTCTAAGTGTTTGAGTGCCGTCAAACTCGTCGATCCTCCAGTAGTAAGTCTTGTCTTTTTCAAGTGGACCGGGATCATACGTCACAAGGGCCTGAGGCAGACCCGCAACGGCGTTGTTTACATCGTCAAAACTCTCGCCGAAATACGCCGTATGCAATTTCGCATTGAAACCGGCGGCCCAGTTCAGTTGCGCACCCGGGAGGATATATTTGCCGCCATCAAGCGGATCAGGTTGGTACGCTGTCCTGGGAGGAACCAGAAAGCTCCATACATCGCCTCCGTGCGTCATAGCGCCGTCGGCGCCCATTTCGGCGATTCGCCAGTAATAGGTCGTGCCCGGGACGAGCCCCTCCGGATAGGCAAAACCCGAAAACCCGGCGACGAAGGACGCCGTGCTCTGGTTACCACGAAAAGCCTCGGCGGCACCATCGTTGACGTCGTCAAAGTTGTCGCTCATATATACATCATGCGAGACAGCGCCGTCGCCTGGTCCCCACTTCAGGTTGACCCACGTATCGGCATGAACAGCGGTGTCGGCGGGCTCAGGGTTATAGGCGCCCGGCGGGGCCGCTATCGCAATATCGTCGTAATAGATCGACGAGGCGCTATTGCCGTACAGGTCAATGGCCTGGAGTGTGTCATGCAGGTCGCCGTCCCACTGGTGGGTGGAAAAAAATACGCCGTTGTAGTATTCGTCGACGGTGTTGTTATCCAGATCGATTACGCATTTGAACTCGACCCACTGATCGTACACTATGTCCGCTGCGGCGCTACTATCATATTGCGTAGTGATTGCTCCGGTACCCAGGTTAAATTGCGTCTGTACCGACCAGTCCTTGGAGCCGCCGTCGCTGTACGTGTTGAGCAGGATGAAGAAGCTGATTCCGGTAGTGCCAGACGGAATGTACTGCATGATGGAAAACTCCCATCTGCCGCCCGTGATGTCGAACTCATGCACCAGGTCGGCGGCGGCGACGATCTCGACCGAATTCGAGCCGCTGACGGCATAAGAACCGGATGTTGGCGCGCCAGCGCTGGCCGTATTGTCCCAGCCTTTCCATCCGCCCTGTCCGTGCAGGGCACTTCCAGCGGCATAGGACTCGAAATCCTCCGAGAACCAGCCCGCCGATGCGACTGGGCAGATGTTCGCAATCGCAAGAAACACTAACACCACTCTCAAGTTTTTCATCACATTACCTCCTTTAGAAAAGAGAACACAAGAGACACTGTATCACCCGAGGAAGGTCCTCACAGAACCATCACACCTACACTCACCGAACCGTTTCAGCAGATTTCATCATAGCTCCTGAGCGGGTGATAGTCAAGTGAAAAGATGAGGAATGGGCAGTCCCATAACAGGGCCTCCGGTAGAAAAAAGGCCGGCGCTCTGGCAAGAGCCTCGCGCAGCTCCTCAGTACAGGCTCATTGGCTCATGTTCCCGGCTGCCCCGGCGGTAAACTGTGACTCCCTTGCAGCCGAGTCGGTAGGCCAATTTGTATGCCTTGTCGATGGCGGGGGGCGCAGCCTTCTCGTTGAGATTTATGGTCTTGCTCACCGCCGCGTCACAATGCTGCTGGAACGCCGCCTGCATTCTGATATGCCACTGTGGCTCGATGTCGTAGGCAGCCTTGAAGAGCCGGCGAACGGAGGCGGGGATTTCAGCCAGTTTCTGAATGCTGCCCGTCTTGGCAATCTGTCTTTCAAGCTTCCTGCTGTAGAGGCCGTGTTCGGCAGCCATTTGCTTGAAAAGCGGATTTACCTGCAACATTCTTGCGCCGTCCAGGACCTGGCGGACAAATACCAGCGAATAGACCGGTTCGATTCCGCAGGAGCAGTCGGCAATGATGCTGGTCGTGCCCGTCGGGGCTACGCACGTAAGAGAGGCGTTGCGGATTTTCATCTTGTCTCTGGTTTTCCAGATGCTGCGGCTCCAGTTTGGGAAAGGCCCTCGCAAGCGGGCAAGCTCGCCGCTGGCCTTGCGGGCGCTGTCGTTGACGAACTTCATCAGCGAGGCCCCGAACTCGACGCCTTTGTGCGAATCGTAGCGTATTCCGAGGGCGAACAGGCAATCGGCGAAGCCCATCACCCCCAGCCCGACCTTGCGGTTCGCCTGCGCCAGGCGCAGCGTATCGGTTAGCGGATAGTTGCACGCATCGACGATGTTGTCTAGGAATCGTACGGCCAATCCGACAGTCTGGGCCAATCTGGGCCAATCCATGTCGGGACCGGCGCCGGTGGTTCTCACGAATTTGGCGACGTTTACGCTGCCCAGTGTGCAGGCCTCATAGGGCAGCAGCGGCTGCTCGCCGCAGGGATTGGTCGCTTCTATCGGGCCCAGCGAAGGAGTGGGATTGTCGCGGTTGATTCGGTCGATGAAAACGATGCCGGGCTCGCCTGTCTTGTGGGCGCATTTTACAATCAGTTTCCACATATCACCGACTGTATAGAACTGCCCCGCACGCTTGTCGGCGGGTTTGCCTGGGGCCTCGATTTCGCGCAGATCGTCTATCGTGTAGTTTGCACAGTCGATTCGACGGGGCAGCAAATACTGCTGTTTCGTGCGGGGATTGGCCACAATGTGCAGGGCCTTGCCGGACTTGAGCAGCTTTCTCATCCAGTCATCGGTGATCTTGACGGAAATGTTGAAATTGGTAAAGGCCTTCAGATTCTGCTTGGCGTGCAGAAATCTCAATATGTCGGGATGCCCGACGCTCATCATCCCCATGTTTGCCCCGCGGCGAAACGCGCCCTGCTGAATCGCATTGGTCGTCTCGGAAAAGACGCGCCAGAAGCTGATGGGGCCCGACGTTGTCCCGCCGCTGGAGGCAACGCGGTCGCCCGTGGGCCTGAGCCTGTCGAAGGAGAATCCCGTCCCGCCGCCCGCCTGCTGAATCAGCGCCGTCTGTTTGACCGTCTCGAATATCCCTTCTATGCTGTCCTCGATCGGCAGCACGAAGCAGGCGCTGAGCATTCCGCGCCTCTGTGCGTTCATAAGAGCGGGGGAGTTGGGCAGAAAATCCAGCGACGCCATCGAGTCATAATATCTCTTGTGCCACCGTTTGACTTCGCCGCGGCCGGCCCCGTACGCCGCTTCCGCTTCGGCTACCGACCACGCCACCCGGCTGAAAAGCTGTGCCGGCGTCTCGATGCACTGGCCCCGGCGGTCCTTGATCAGATACCTGCTGTGCAGAACCTCAACGGCATTCTCACTCAGTACAGGTGCATCTCCGGGCGGCAGATGGGCACGAAACTCAGCCATGATAGCGCTGCGACCCTCAAAAAGCCTTCAAGATATCGTCCTGAGCGTTCTACTTCACTCAACGTCTTCCACATACTTAGTACGATCAGACTCTTTGCTTTGCTCAGAGTTAGAGTCGTGGCCCGCCGATGTTCCGCGAGAGACCTTGAGCCACCTGAACCGAAAGACATCGCGGATCTTTTCGCCGAAGCAAATCCCCAAACGCTGCGTGCTCGTCGAAAAGTCGGCACGTTTGAGATCGTCGAGTCCAGGCTTGGCGGGCGCCCTGCCAAAGAGCGACAACAACCCGCCCGCAAGCAGGCCAAAAAATGAATTCATCTTTCCACGAAAGCGCATGCTCACAACGTGTACGGAATAGTCCTAAAGCAGGCAGGCCGGGCTTGCCCCACCTTCGTGCTATCTTTGGACCGCCATTCTCAGGCACGCCAGCAGTTCCTCGCCCGTCCTGCTCACCGATTGCGATTCGGCGAAAAATTGATGCCTATCCAGTATCTCGGCGTCACGATCATAGTACCTCTGGACTGCCCCGACGCCCCCTTCGGCGGCTCCGCCTGTCTTGTACTTGCCGGCCAAAAGCCATGAGCTTACCTCATCGTCGTACTCGGCGGGGTAGATGAGGGCGGCCACAAAGCTGTCGTCAGCGCCCCTGGCCAGATGCGCCTTGGCCCGGCAGGGCGGGGCGGTTGTAACCGCCAAATTGACAAGCCGTTTGAAATCATGCCGGCTGTCCTCGCGATCGCTCGAATAAAAGAACATCCCAGCCTCAAGCTCAAAGGTCTCCGCAGGCACGCCCTTTAGTTCGAGCTTACCGTCGGGGAAGGCCCTGTGAATCTTGTAGACCTTGCCGCCGGCGTACTTTTCGCTCTCCAGAAGCTCAGCTACTTCCTGCGCGGTAAAACCGACACCCGTGTGATCGCCGAAATCGAAGATATACAGACCGACATACTTCTCAGGTTTTTCGAGTTTAGGTAGTTCCATAGCGACTGGATTATAACCGCCAAACAAGTCAATTGCACGTTTTTTCAAGAGAGGATCTTCAGCTTTGCGAATTTTCTCTTACCGACGCGGACTACCGCTCCGTCTTTCGGCGTAATTTCGGAGTTCGGATCAGTCAGTTTTTCGCCGTCGATGCTCGCCGCCGACTGCTTTATCATTCGTTTGGCTTCGCCGCCGGTCGATACGAGTTTGCAGTGAAGCAGAAGCTTGCTCGCGGCGATTGGCTGAGCAGCTATCTCAACCTCGGCGATGTCGTCAGGCAGTTGGCCCCGGGCGAAGACCTTGTCGAATTCGGCGGCGGCGGATTCAGCGACGTTATCGCCGTGGAACTGGGCGACGATTGACTTGCCCAGGAGGACTTTTGCCTGCTTGGGATGCGTTTTGTCGGGGTTGACGAGGTCGGCAATTTCTTCCGTCGCAAGACCGGTCAGCAGCGTGAAGTAGTTTTCCATCATGTCGTCGGAGATGCTCATGACCTTGCCGAACATGTCGTTGGGCTCGTCGGTTACGCCGATGTAATTGCCCTTGGATTTGCTCATTTTTTCCTGGCCGTCCAACCCCACCAGGATGGGCATCGTAATCACGACCTGCGGCTGCTGGTCGTAACCCTTCTGGATATCGCGGCCCACGAGGTTGTTGAAGGTCTGGTCTGTGCCGCCGAGTTCGACGTCGCTTTCTATCATGACCGAATCGTAGCCCTGCATCAGCGGGTAGAGAAATTCATGCGTGTAAACGTCCACGTCGGCCTGCAGACGTTTCTTGAACGTATCGCGCTGGAGCATCTGGGCAACCGTCTTCTTTGCGGCTAATTGAATCAGTTCGATAAGAGTCAGCCTGGCGAGCCATTCGCCGTTGTATCTGGTTTCGAGTTTTTCCTCGGAAGTATCGAGGATTTTCCCGGCCTGCTCGAAGTACGTCTTCGCATTCTGCTCGATCTGCTCGGCTGACAGTATCGGTCTGGTGCTGTTTTGCCCAGTGGGGTCGCCTATTCGTGCGGTGTAGTCGCCAATGATAAGCACGGCTTTGTGCCCCAGATCCTGGAACTGTCGCATCTTTCGCAAAACAACCGTGTGACCCAGGTGTATATCCGGGCTCGTGGGGTCCAGCCCGAGCTTGATGCGCAGTTGCCTGGGCGTTTTCGCCGCGGCGGCGAGCTTCTGGGCCAATTCCGTTTCGGTGAAGATCTCAGCCGTGCCGCGTTTCAACGACTGAATCTGCTCTATAATCGTTTCTGTCATAGATACTTCTCGGCAATCAAATCCTGTCTCAGGCAGTGACGGCTAAATGCCGGTCAGGTACCCGTCTTCCTGCAGATAGGTCTGGACATAGTCCTTGATTGCATCTTCGAGCGGCGTTATTTGCCTGTCGTAGCCGGCACTGCGGAGTTTGGACATGTCGGCCTGGGTGAAATATTGATACTGATTGCGGATCGAATCGGGCATATCGATATACTCAATGTTCGGCTTTTTCCCCATTGCCACAAATACGGCGATCACCAGATCATTCCACGTGCGGGCCTCGCCGGTGCCCACGTTGTAGAGTCCGCTCAGGTGCGGATTATCGAGAAAGAACAACGTCATGTCCACCGCATCTTTGACGTAAACAAAGTCCCGCACCTGCTCGCCGTCGGCGTAGTCGCCCTCATGGGATTTGAAAAGCCGGACCGTGCCCTCGGCGTTTATCTGCGCGAAGGCCTTGACGATGAAGCTTCGCATGTGGTCTTTATGGTATTCGTTCGGGCCGAAGACGTTGAAATATTTCAGGCCCACGATCTTGCTCAGCAGCCCGGTCCTGCGTGCCCACAAATCGAACGCGTGCTTGGAGTAGCCGTACATGTTCAGCGGGCAGAGGGTCTCGATATTTTCTTCGTCATCTTCAAAGCCGGCTGAACCGTCGCCGTAGGTGGCCGCGCTCGATGCGTAGATAAAGCGAACATTGGCGTTTGTAGCCCACTGGGCCAGCAGTTTGGTGTATTCGTAATTGTTCTTTATCAAATACGATGCGTCCGGCTCGGTCGTGTCCGAGCAAGCGCCGAGATGAAAGACTGCCTCGATGGGGCTGTCGAGTTTACCGGCGATGACCATTTCCAGCAAATCGGTCTTCTCCACATAGTCGGCAAAGGACAGATTCCGCAGATTCTTCCATTTGCCGTTGTTGCCGAGCCGGTCCACGACGAGTATGTCGGTGATTTGCCTGGCGTTCAACTCGGCGATCAGTGCTGAGCCGATAAAACCTGCTCCGCCGGTAACTATTATCATTCTTCGGGCCTCCATTGTCGTTTTAGGGTCAGGCCAAGCTTAATTTGCCGTTCTTGCTGTGTCAAATGTTTAAATAATCGGACGCATAAAAAAAGCCGCCCTCAGTTGGGCGGCTGACAATAGCTTGAAGAAGTGCGTGTGCCGTTAGCACAGAGCGATATAGCTCGCAATGGCCAGAAACAGGATTCGCTTTTTGTTGAACGCGAATGGAAGCCAGATCTCGTGATAGAATTTGCTCATTGATTCCCCTTGAAAATTGAACCAGTAAGTCTCTTGTCTCATTTTCATAGTGCATATCATAACCGAAACAGGCCAAAGAATCAAGAGAAAATACCCTGGTCAAAGTGTAAGTGCATCTTTTCAAGGCACTTACACTTTTCCGGATGGCCGATTTTTTCGCCTCCGAATTGAGCGGCTCTCGCCGACCGGCGTGTTTTCGAGGCGCGGCGAGATTTGGAAACTGGGTCTGTTTGGCTTTGTTCGGCGCTGCCCAGAGCCTGCCCCGTTCGACAAGCTCAGAGCTTGCCACGTTCGACAAGCTCAGGGCAGGCTCTGAACGGAGTTGAAGGGGCAGGCTCTGAACAGAGTTGAAGGGACACGCCTGTTTTGCATAACAGACTTGTCGCCACGCAGCCACAAATATGAAACTCTACATTCGACATTCCTTGTTCATTATTCGATCTTCAAATCCTTCTTGCCTCCCTTTTGCCTTTTACCTTTTTACTTTTCCCTTGTCCCTCCTGTATAATTACGGTGCGTATGATTGTGCTCCTGTACGTTCGCTGTTCTTTGTGTATCAGAAGAATGCCAAGGCAGTTTGTAGCGAGAGATGTCGATGAGCGATACCGGTGAGAGAAACAATAAGAAACCGCACAAAAATGAATCCGTTCCCACTGCAAGCTTTGCAGACGTGGTGGGCGGACCCGGCGAGCAGGTCGGTTCGTATAAACTGCTTGGAGTCCTGGGTGAAGGCGGTTTCGCAGTGGTCTACTTAGCAGAGCATCAAGGACCCGTCAAACGCCGAGTGGCGCTGAAGGTCATTAAGCCCGGGATGGACACCAAGCAGGTTATCGCCCGCTTCGAGGCTGAGCGTCAGGCACTCGCTTTGCTGGAACACCCCAATATCGCCCAGGTCTTCGATGCGGGGATGACTAAGACGGGCCGGCCGTACTTTGTAATGGAACATGTCAAGGGTCTGTCTCTTACCCAGCACTGCGACCAGGAAAAGCTCGGGATTGAAGAACGCCTCAAGCTGTTCTTACAGGTATGCGAGGCGGTCCAGCATGCCCATCAGAAAGCTATCATTCACCGTGATCTGAAGCCATCAAACATTCTGGTGGCCATTGAGGGCAATAATGCCGTGCCCAAGATTATCGACTTCGGAGTAGCCAAGGCCATTAGTCAGCCCTTGACCGAGCGGACGCTTTACACTGAGCAGGGCCAGTTTGTCGGGACACCCGAGTACATGAGTCCCGAGCAGGCCCATACGACCGCTCAGGACATTGATACCCGCTCGGATGTCTACTCGCTTGGTGTAGTACTCTATGAGCTGCTCATTGGTGCGCTTCCATTTGACCCAAAGGAGCTTCGCAAGGGCGGCGTCGATCACATCCGGCAGATTATCTGCGAAACCGAGCCCAGGACGCCAAGCACCCGGCTGACAACCTTAGGCGAAGAGGCCACAAAAATTGCCCAAAGGCGCCGGACCGAAGTCAGTTCGTTAGCCAAACGCTTACACAAGGAACTCGAATGGATTCCGC